>DMMK01000527.1 GCA_003453085.1 Verrucomicrobiales bacterium | reverse complement strand
CGCCTTGTGATCCTGGACGAGATCGGCCGCGGCACCAGTACCTTTGATGGGCTGAGCATCGCCTGGAGCGTGGCCGAGCACCTGCACGACCACATCGGCGCGCGCGCTTTGTTTGCCACCCACTACCACGAGATCACCGCCCTGGCCCAGAGCCGCAGCGCGGTGAAAAATTACAACGTGGCCGTGAAGGAATGGAACCAGCAGATCATCTTCCTGCGCAAGATCCTGCCCGGCTGTGCGGAGAAAAGCTACGGCATCCAAGTGGCCCGCCTCGCCGGCCTGCCAGAGAACGTCATTGAGCGGGCGAAAGAAGTGCTGGCGCAGTTGGAAGCCGGGCATCAACCGGCGGAAAGCGTGACGCATGTGCCAACACCGACGAGTGTGCCCGCAAAGGTCAAGAAGGCGCGTCTAACCAACGATGCGGAGGCGGGCCAGATGGTGTTGTTTGGGTAGTCAACTAGACAACACAGTTTATATATAGCCCAAGCAAATGAGTCTTTTAAAAACGAAGCAAGAGATACTGTCAAGTTATCCTACGTGCTATGCATGCGATGCAGTCAAAACTTCCAAAGAACATGTTCCTCCACGCTGTTTTTTTCCAGAAAATAAGGCATCGGACGGAAGATGCTTATACCGTAACAATCTGATCACGGTGCCTTCTTGTGACAAGCATAATTCAGGAAAAAGCCAAGACGATGTTTATGCCTTGTGGCATTTAGCAGGAATTGATGGAGTAAATGAAATTGGTGAGATAATGCACCAAAAATTAGAGTTACTTGCGAACGATGATCAAAGAAGACGCGGTGGCGCTTTTCTTGAAAGACTATCATCTGAGTGTATTGAAATTACTGAAGACAATAAAGTCCGAGGACGATGTGATAAACAACGAATGCAAGAATTCCTCTGCTCAGTTGCGCGTGGTGTCTATTTTTACGAAAAGTATGAGAAGCTCATCGTTCCGTTAAAGGTGACAAATATCGGGAATGATTTTTCCAACTTTGAAAAAAACATTATCCTAAAAAAAAGAGAGCGCCATTTTGACTCTGAGATTGGCGATGCACCTGTCCTTGGTGAAAATCCAAAGGTATTCAATTATTCAATCCAGGTAAAATCTAACGGAATCAAATTAGTCCGATTGGTATTTTACGGAAATTTGAAATATTGGGTATTTTATTTGCCTCAATTAAACGGTTGAGAAGTTCTTTGCACCTCTCCGCAAGCAAGTCGCCAGCGGAGGGTTCGCTTCCGTAGATCCTGCAATTGAAGCGACCGTGCAGACCTTCTTTGGAAGCGGGCCAATCAGGGTTTGGAATCCCTGTTGGATGAGGCGCTTAACCATGAAGGACGGCTGGTAGCGATTTCCGAATTGCGGTGCGAAGCATGAAGAGGGTTATTTTTCATAGGCCCCAGCCATCGTCTTTCCGAAAATTCTTCTCGTGATTCATGGTCCAACATGGAATGGAATGACGCATGCCCCAGGCTTGCCTTCATGGACGAAGACTGAATTCCCTGGCACGTTTTCGCATTCCTATATCGACCATGAGAAACGAAATTTTGGCTCAAATCACCTTTGGATCTTATCCCAAAGACGCGGATGAAAGCTGGTGCGAGCAGGTGGAGCTAGCCTTCGATGGCTTCATGGGCGATCTGCCGCGCCGTGGTCAGACCCTTGGAGACGCCACGCATGGCGTGATCGAAGGAGAGCTGAAGGCCTTTGTTCGACTGGCTGCAGCGGATGCTCTGGAGGAGCGATACATCTCCATTTACGGGCGCAAATATCTCATGGCATTAGAAACATTGTTTGGCCATGCGCCCGGGTTCAAAATCCTCACCTCTCTGGCTGAAGTTGAAGCGCCCGCTGATTGGCGAAAGGCCGGGTGGTTGGTGCTCTATGGTGCAGGCGTCAATGGCTTGGCACCGGTGCGAAATCAAGAGGGTGAGTGTCTTCCAAGTTACCTCTTTCCCATTGATGCCAATGAGATGGAATGTATCTGGCTTTGGGCGCGCACTCAGGATCGGCATGAAAACATCTGGTTTTCCTCGGGCTCGCTGGAGGAGGAAGCTTTCCTTGCTCTCGCCGATCCTCAAAGCAGGCTGAATCTCGACGCCATGGAACTGACCGGACGGCTAGAAAAGGCAACAGGGAAACCGACTTATCGTCATCTCTTTCGACACTACAGTTTGCCCGAAGGGAGCGAGGAAAATCGAGCCTGTCCGGGTTGTGGTGATTCGTGGAAGGTGTCCGACGAGATCTTTGATTTTCGTTGCGAGCCCTGTCGGCTCGTCTCGAATGCCGGAGTGTCTGAGGACGAAAATGACTGGGCCTCCATCGGCATCTGGCGAGGGCCGGTCCAATAGATGCGCTAAGGTTTGGCCATCACGGGCAACAACACCCGCGAGGGGTGCTCTTTTTCATGCAGGACGGTATGGGTGCCGGGTTGGGTTTCAGCCAGCCAGGTGGCGGTCTGGGGGCCGCCGGTTTGGTTGTTAGGCTCATACAGCGGAGCACCGGTGCTGGTGAGGGTGATGCGGAGGCGGTGACCGGCATTGAGGATGAGGCTGGTGTGGCCGATGGCCCATTTCAGCCGGGCGGGCTGACCGGGGGTGAGGAGAACCTGCTTGTCAAAACCTTCGCGGTAACGAGTACGGAGTGGGTAGTCCATGAGCAGGATGCTGCGGCCATCGGGATAGACATCGGAGACGCGGAGGATGAAGTCGGTATCCGGAACGGTGGAGGTGACCCAGAGATCGGCCTGGATTTCGCCGGTGATTTCCAGCGGCGTGGTGAGGGGTGCGGTGGTCCAGGTGCGGACGTCTTTTTGCTGCTCCACGGCCTGGGCATCTTTGGCTCCCGGGAAGGCGCGGCCCGGGATTTCCATGGGCTGGCGGGGATCGCACTCATAACTCGTGCTGCTGGACGGAGAGCTGGGGGCCTCGGTCGTTAGCAGGCCATGAGAATGGAGATAAAAAGGAGTAGCGGTGGTGGCCGGGGGCCAGTCGGCGGCCTCACGCCACACATTGCCAGGGGCACCGGGCTCGCCCACGCCCCCCATGACGTAGTAGCGGACGGCGGGTTCCTTTTCGATGCCGTTGTCCACGCCTTTCAGCCAGTGGTCAAACCAGCGCACCATGTGGTCCACCTCCGGCCAGGTGGCGTTTTCAGGATACGTGAGGTCGCCCACCTTGCTGCCTTTGTTCAGGCGGCCATGCAGCCAAGGACCTAACAAGAGTTGCTGAAAGGCGTGCGGCTTTCGCCCGATGAAGCTGCGGATGCTGCCCTGGACCATGAAGTCATACCAACTGCCGATGGTGAAGCAGGGGACGGTCATTTTGGCAAAGTGAGGGCGGGTATCTTCGGTCTTCCAGTAGTCATCGTAGTCCGGGTGTGCATCCCACTCCTTCAGCAGCGCCGCATTGTCTTCAGGGTTGCGGCAATTGGCGCCAAAGTCGGTAAAACGGCCAGGGCGTGTGATGCCGCCGATGCGGTAGCCTTCATGAAAGAGGCTGGTGCCGGTATCCACCATGTACTGGCAGGCCAGGTGCGGCGGCTGAGTAACGGCAAGAAAGTTCTGCGCAAAGCCGCCCTGAGAACCGCCAAAGCTGCCCACCTTGCCCGTGCACCAGGGCTGGGTGGCCAGCCATTCGCAGGTGTCGTAACCATCTTTCTGCTCTCCCCAACCAAGGGCCCGATACCCCACGTAGCGTCCCTCACTGCGCTGAGCACCGCGGAAGTTTACCATGGCCACGGCGTATCCACGGCGGGCGAGTTCAGCCGAGTTTTTGCGCGCGCCGCTGCTGGTGAGGGCGGCGTAACGTTGCTCAAAAACGACCGGCCACTTCCCTTCCCCTTCTGGCAGGTAAAGATAGGCCGAAAGGCGGACGCCATCGCGCATGGGGATCCACACATGCTGCTCGCGTACGCCGGGGAGATCCAGAGGAGGCAGGTCCTGCGCGGCGAGAGTCAGCGTGCAAAAGAGGGCCAAGATGACGAGGGCGAATTTCATGGGCAAGACAATACGCGAGGCACTGTGAGGAAACTTGCGGCGAGGTGCAGCGGGCAGGCCCACTCAGAAGTTATCCCGATGTCTCGCTCGTAGAAACCTGGACCAATGTAACGGTGTATCATGAATTACTGACCCACTCTCAATCCCGCCCATGAAATTTCTCGCTGCTGCTCTGACCTTTTTTCTCACCATCTCCCTGGCCCATGCCGATGCCAAGGAGGAAGCACGACAAGTGAGCCGACAGGCCTCCAAGATGGATCGTGAGATGCACCAACTGATACCCAACATTGATGACCGCGATCCTGCGCTCAAAGCCCTGCATGAGGAATCCACCAAGGCTTTGAAGGCCTCTGTAGAAGCGATGAAAACGCATCCAGCTCTAGCAGATGCCCGGGCGCAGCGAACTGCGGCCATTAACAAGATGGCAGCCCTGATAAGCCAAGGAGATGCGGCCGCACGAGAGGAGGCCAAGGCGGCGTATGCGGAGAGCGAGCGTCAGATCCACCTCCAAGCCCGACAAGTGCCTGAGCTTTCAGCTCTGCTGGATGCGGCTGACCAAGCGGGAACGGCCTACAGCCAGAAAAGAGAGAGCGTGTATGCCAGCCAGCCTGAGACGGCAGAACTGGCCAAAAAAGCCGCCGAACTCCGAGCCAAAGCGGCAGAGCTACGCCGGGCTGCACGGTGATCACCGGTCCACCTTCAGCCGCATGAACCCACGCCCGATCAAGGGAAGGCGCGCGGTCTGGCTGCCATCGGGATTGGTGGTGATGGCACTAGGGGGGAAATCGGTCCAGTTCACCAGATTGACGGACTGCTGCAGGCGTGGGGGAGCCCATTCGGCAGCGAGCGGGCGGAGGCGATAGGTCCAGGCGAGCTGTCGTGGC
>DMMK01000523.1 GCA_003453085.1 Verrucomicrobiales bacterium | reverse complement strand
CCTCAAAAGCAGCCTCGCCTGGTCTGGATGTGGATAGCTTTTAGAGATTATGGGCGAGGGGCATTCTTCCAAAATCTGGGACTTTGACGAAACGCTATCGCTGTGGCCTGGCGCCATATTTCTGCAATGATTTTAACCCGTTGGCACAAGTACAGCAGAGCGGCATGAGGTTTTCACGGGCGATTTGGCCGCGAGTCTGGGGTTGAGCAACGAGGCCCGCAGTGAGGGTGACCTGAACGTGTCGATAAGGGCAGATGTCCGATTTGTCTGCTCCACACATCAGGCAACGATGACCACTGGATTCGATCACCAATTGAACCAGGGTATGATGCCGCTTGCACTGGGCAGTTGTCGGAGGTCTTGGGTAGACGGTGTTCTTCATTCGAACAGAATGTTCTTCATAAGAACACATTCGGCAACCCTGCTTGCTATGAAGGGAGGATGAGGAACCCGAGAAGCGGCGGATCAGGCCCAAAGAATGCCATCGCAGGCCGCATGCGGCTGGCGAGATTGGCTTTTGATCCTCCTTTGACCCAGGACCAACTATCTGGACGGCTGGCGGTGCGCCAGCTTCTTCTGGATCGTGTCGCTATCACAAAAATTGAGAATGGTCAGCGCTGTGTCTTCGACTTTGAACTGCCAGTATTAGCGGAGGTTTTAAAGGTGGACGTGCGCTGGCTCCTTGGCACTCACACAACGGGTGGCCCACCCAAGAAGCGGAGGGCGGCAAATGAACTTTGATTCAGCCTTGGCTCTCAAGGCCGCAACAGGGCGGGCTAAGTCAGATGTGGCCAACAAGCTCGTCAGCATGTTTCTCCACGAGATCAGCCGTCGGGCCTGCTTAGCTGGATCGGGCAGTGTTTCCTCTCCCTCCTATCATGATGCTGTGGTGCAGGCCTTTGGCCATCGCTGCCTCTATTGCTGTCGGGATCTCGAGCATGATCGTGCCTCTGTGGAGCATCTGGATGGCATGAACCGCTTTCGTGGTGGTCTGCATATTCCGGGCAATGTTGCTGTGTCTTGCAAGCGCTGTAACAATGAAAAGCGTCGGGACGATCAGAAGACGAAACTATCACTGGCCCATACCGGCTGGGAATCTTTTCTTTCCCATGACGGCACCCGGTGTCCTTCTACTTGCAGATCCTGTCTTTACTGGGCCGGACTGTATGCCGATGCGTCCACTCGCAAGGCTCAGATGAAGGCCGCAATCACCCGAATTCAAGACTTTAGGCTTCCGTTTGCAGACTTTATCCAATGGTCGGAAACTGTGCGACCATCTGTCCAAAAACTCACCGAAAGCCTCTATCGTTCCTGCCAAAGCTTTGCGACCACGCAAATAGATCAACTGACATCTGAACTGGATTTCGATTTTTCAGCCTTGAAGGGAGTTTGAAGTCAATATGGACGACAAGTGCCCCAAACCCCCGTTTTGCTTTCTTGCATCGGTGGGGGCTTTCCCTGATAATGTCAGAGACCTGTCGGCCAACCTTCCGCTAACCGGGTTTTTGCCATGTTCATGTCTGCCCCTGTTCTCTTTCGATTCGTCCTCCCCATGGGGAGGATGTGGGGAAGGGATGGGGATTTTCATCCCCATCGCAAGGCGTTCGTTTTCAACCGTTTAACGGCGAAAATCCCCAAATGGGGAAAAAAACGCATTCTTCCCCATCCCCACGCTCAGCGAGGGATCTTCCCAGGAGCGTTGAGGGCTTTGGCTGGGGTGCCTGCTCAGCCAGCCTCTCGCGCCGGGGCCGCCGATGGCATTCACTCGCGGTTGATTGAGTGCCTGGCCTGTTTTTAGACGTATCCTCCTTACCCCAACCGCTTTCGTTCCTTTCCTTCCATTTGCGACCATGTCTGCGACACCCATTTCTGCCCAGCCACCGGAAAAACTCACCGGTATCCACATCGGCAAGACCAAGCACTCGGCTGCCGGTGTGCCGGCCGTGGCGAATTCTCTCAAGCACGTGTACGGCAGCAGCGGCCTTCTGCGCGGCACCTCCGCCATGCTGAAGCTGAACCAGACAGGGGGCTTTGACTGCCCGAGCTGCGCCTGGCCCGACCCGGAAGATCACCGCAGCGCCTTTGAGTTTTGCGAAAACGGGGCCAAGGCGATTGCCTCCGAAACCACCAAGAGTCGGGTCACCCCGCAGTTCTTTGCGGACAACAGCGTGGCCGAGCTTTCGGAGTGGAGCGATTACGAAATGGATCAGGCCGGGCGCATCACCCATCCCATGATTTTGCGCGAAGGCGCGACCCACTATGAAGAGATTTCTTGGGACGATGCCTTCAGTCTCATCGGGCAGGAGCTGAACGCGCTGGCCTCGCCCGACGAAGCGGTGTTTTACACCTCGGGCCGTGCCACCAATGAGGCGGCTTTTTTGTACCAGCTTTTTGTTAGGCATTTCGGCACAAACAATCTTCCTGATTGCTCCAACATGTGCCACGAATCCAGCGGCGCGGCCCTGGGCCAAAGCGTGGGTGTGGGGAAGGGGACGGTGACCCTGAAGGACCTGGAGACAGCCGAAACCATCCTCATCATGGGCCAGAACCCAGGGACAAACCACCCGCGCATGCTCAGCAGCCTGCAGCGTGCGGTGGAAAACGGGGCTACGATCATTGCCGTAAACCCAATGAAGGAGGCGGGCCTCACCGGCTTCATGCACCCGCAGCAAGTGAAGGGCGTGCTGGGCATGTCCACCCCGCTGGCGAAACACTTTCTTCAAGTGAACCTGAACGGCGACCAAGCCTTGCTGAAAGGCATCGCGAAGACGCTCGTGGAAGATGGCAGCCTGGATGAAGAATTTCTAACCGAGCATGTCCACGGTTTTGAACCTTACCGTGAGCATCTTCGCGGGCTTGACTGGGCGGAGTTGGAAAAGCTGTCCGGCATTCAGCGCGATGTCATGCAGATGGTGGCCCGCCAGGCCGCCAGCGGTCAGCGTAAGCTGATCACCTGCTGGGCCATGGGGCTGACCCAGCACAAGAATGCCGTGGCCACGATCCAGGAGGTGGTAAACATCCATCTCATGCTGGGGGCCATTGGTCGTGAAAGCGCAGGTCTTTGCCCTGTCCGCGGCCACAGCAATGTGCAGGGAGACCGCACCATGGGCGTCTTTGAGAAGATGCCGGAATGGTTCATGGACAACCTGGAAAACGTCTTCCAGTTCCCGGTTCCCCGTCATCATGGCTGGGATACCGTGGCGGCGATTCAGGCCATGCATGAAGGCCGAGGCAAAGTGTTCTATGCCCTGGGCGGAAACTTCCTCCAGGCCACGCCGGACACCGAATTCACCGGCGAGGCCCTGCGCCGCTGCCAGCTCACGGTCCATGTTTGCACGAAGCTCAATCGCAGCCACTTGGTCACCGGGCGCATCGGTATGATCCTGCCCTGCCTGGGCCGCAGCGAGTGGGAAGTGCGCGGCGACCTCACCCAGTTTTGCACGGTGGAAAACAGCATGAGCGTGGTGCATTCTTCGCATGGTCACCTGGAGCCCGCGTCACCGCATCTGCTGAGCGAACCGGTCATCGTCGCCCGCACGGCGGCGGCCACTCTTGGCGCACGGTCAAAGGTGGACTGGGCCGCACTGGCCGATGACTACGACCGCATTCGCGACCTCATCGAGCGTGTGGTTCCAGGCTTTGAGGACTTCAACAGCCGCATTCGTGAACCCGGCGGTTTTTACCTGCCCAACACCGCCCGCCAGCGCATCTGGAAAACCCGCAGCGGCAAGGCTGAGATCAACACCCACCCCCTTCAGGTCCTAGTGCCTGGGCCGGGCCAGCTTGTCCTGCAGACCTTCCGCAGTCATGACCAGTTCAATACGACGGTCTATGGTCTGAATGACCGCTACCGTGGCATCGGCAATGAGCGCCGGATCATCTTCATGAATCCTCAGGATATGAAGGACCGCGGTATCGGACCGCTGGAGCCGGTGGACATCACCAGCCACTTCAAGGGCGAAACAAGGCATGCCCCGCGTTTCCTCGCCGTGCCCTATGATCAGCCGCCCGGCAATTGCGCCGCCTACTTCCCCGAGGCAAACGTATTGGTCCCCATCGGCAGCTTCGCCGACGTCAGTCTCACCCCCACTTCCAAGAGTGTTTTGGTTACCATCCAACGTTCTGCTTAATATTGTGTCGAACCTACCTTCTATGAAACCCGCCTTGATCGCCCTCTTTACCCTGATGACCGCTATGTCAGGGGCTGCCATCGTCGAAAAACCTGTCGAATACAAAGCGGGCGATGTCGTTTGCGAAGGCTGGCAAGCCTATGACGACGCCGTCCAGGGCAAGCGCCCTTCCATCCTCATCGTCCACCAGTGGACCGGGGTGAGCGACAATGAAAAGATGCGCGCCAAGATGCTGGCGGAACTGGGCTACAACGTCCTCGTGGCCGATGTTTATGGCAAAGGCATCCGCCCCCAGCCGCCTGAGGCAAAAAACGAAGCCGGCAAGTACAAGGCCAACCGCCCTCTGCTGCGCGACCGCGTGAACGCTGCCCTGGCCCTGCTGAACAAGGATGCGCTGACGGACACCACCAAGGTGGCCTGCATCGGTTACTGCTTTGGCGGCACCGCCGCGATTGAACTTGGCCGCAGCGGTGCTGCCGTGAAAGGCATCGTCAGTTTCCATGGCAGCCTGGATTCCCCAAATCCGGCAGATGGCAAAAACATCAAGGCCAAGGTGCTGGCCCTCCATGGTGCCGATGACCCATTCGTCGCTGCCAAGGACCTCGCGGCCTTTGAGCAGGAAATGAAGGATTCCGGTGTGGACTTCAAACTCGTACAATACCCAGGGGCTGTACACAGCTTCACCCAAAAGGCCGCTGGCAATGACAATAGCAAAGGGGCCGCCTACAATGAGGCGGCGGACAAAGCCTCCTGGGATGAAATGAAGGCCTTCTTTGGCCGCATCTTCGCTGAATAAGCTTTCATGAAAACACTGCGATTCCTCTCTCTCCTGGTCGCAGTGACGGCCGCGGTCTCAGCCTCTGCGGCTGAGACCAAACCCGCGCCTGCGAGTCCCGCACCGCTGGGCGGCTTGGTGGAAGAGGAGGCCACAGATTTCCTTCGCTTCGTCGAAAACGACGACGGCGAATCCCTACAAACGGCCATCGTGACCTATGTTTCACCCACCGGGGTGAAGGTGGATCTCGTGGGGGCCGTCCACATTGCGGACAAAGCCTACTTTGATGCGTTGAACGCCCGCTTCAAAACTTACGAGGCCGTGCTCTATGAACTCGTCGGACGCCCCATTGAACTTCGGGAAGATCTGAAGCCGGGAGACGGATCCGAAAAGCTCCAGTGGCTCGGCCAAGTACAAGAGATGATGCGCAAGACCCTGAAGCTGGAAAGCCAGCTCCGGGGCATTGATTACAAGGCCAAAAACTTCGTCCATGCCGACATGAGCGTGGAAGGCTTCTTTGAATCCCAGGAGGAGAAAAAGGAAACCTTCATTACCCTGTGGTTCAAAGCCATGCAGGCCCAGGGCGCGCTGGACCGCGACCGTCCGCAGCCCAGCATGGTGGAACTGCTCATGATCCTGCGTCAGGAAGATCCCTCCATGGA
>DMMK01000750.1 GCA_003453085.1 Verrucomicrobiales bacterium | reverse complement strand
TCCAAATTCTCCCGTCATGAAAGGCCGTTTGACTCTCCATGCCATCGCCCTGGGCCTGCTCTTCGGGGTGCCTGCCTTGCAGGGTGAGTTCACTTCTTTGGGGGTGCTGGGGAACCAGGATGGCAATCCGCAGGAGTTTGGCGATGGCACCTGGGGGACCAATGCGGCTCCGGGCAGCGCGACTGCTTTGGACAATGATTTCTACTTTGCGGGGACCTATCCCGCGCCCATCGGCACGGTTGCCTCTTCGGAGCCATGGACGAATCTGGAGCGTTCCATCGACACGGGCAATCCGCTCACCCGCTTTCATTTTAACCTGGGAGTTGGCCAAGCTACTCCGACCCTTCGGCTGAGATTTGTTTTCCACCATGTCTGGGGTGGCTGGACGGAACCCGGCTACGGGGCTCATGAACTGGAGGTGCGGCTGAATGGCACCGTACTGAAAACAGAGATGGTGACCGCCAGCGGTACCGTGGTGGTGGAGGTGGATGCGGGCAGCTTTACCCCGGTTGTGGGCGAGAACATCCTGCAGGTGGCCCGCATCGGCGGTGCGGCAGACGGCTGGGTGCAGTTTGATGCGCTGAGGCTGGAGATCCACACCACCGCGCTGGTGGATGCGGATGACGATGATCTGCCACGCTGGTGGGAGGAAGATCATGGGTTCAGCGATGCGCTGGCTGCGGACGCTGCCGGGAATCCGGATGGCGATGGCCTGAGCAACCTGCAGGAATTTGCCCTGAAAACGGATCCGCGTGTGGCCGATACGGATGGCGATGGGCTGAAGGATGGCCGTGAGGTGGAACTGGGCAGCCACCCCCTGCGGGCAGATACGGATGGTGACACCCTGAGCGATGGCGAAGAAGCCTCCGCCACTCCGCCCACAAATCCGCTGCTGACGGACACTGACAATGATGGTGCGCCCGATGCCTGGGAGGTGAGAACCGGCTTCAATCCCGCCCTGGCGAGCAGCACCCCACCGGCCTGGAGTGGCAGCATCGGGCTGAATTTTGTCTCGGACTTGAATCCAGAGAATGCCCTCGCTGCGCTGGCCGTCACTGGTTTTGCCCCGCAGATGAACTGGAACAGCACGATTCCGCTCACTAGTTGGAACTCCCCCACGGGCACGCAGGAGGCCGTGGCGAGCCCTGTGGCCGGGGGGCTTGTGAACAGTGCAGGCGCTCCCACTGGCACGACGATGAGTTGGAACTCGAGCTCCGGCTTTTGGGCCAGCGGCCAAGGAGGCAGTTCCACCGGCAAGCTGTTCGACGGCTTTTTAAGCGTGAACAATGACACTGGCGGTACCCTTACTTTTGGCCAGGTGCCCTATGCCACTTATGACGTGATCGTCTATGTGGGGTCCGTGTATGATGGAGCCAAAGGGCGGCTGCGGCTGAATGACCATGCAGGCAGCGACCGCTGGTTTGTCACCTCCAGCACGGCTCCGGAGACGCGTTTTATCCAGCCGCTGGTTTCCAGCGAGAGCGTGCCGTGGCGAGGCAACACGATCCGGTTTCGCAATGTCACCGGCAGCGGTTTTAACCTGAAACTCTTCCGCACCAGCTGGTATGAGGTGGGCATTCATGGCGTGCAGATCGTGGACTCAACTGCGGATGCTGACAACGATGGTCTGCCCACGTGGTGGGAGCTGGCGAACCGGCTGAACCCGGCGCTCAACGATGCGGGTGGGGACCCCGATGGCGATGACCTGGACAATCTGGGCGAATGGATCCGGCAGACGGACCCGCATGTGGCGGATACGGATGGGGATGGGCTCACTGACAAGGTGGAAACGGGCACGGGTCTGTGGGTGAATGCGACGGACACGGGATCGAATCCGCTGCTCGCGGATACGGATGGCGACGGACTGGCTGATGGAGCGGAGCTGCAAAACCTGCCAGTGCCCACCAATCCGAATCTGGCCGACAGTGATGGCGATGGGCGCAGCGACCCGGAAGAGATCCGCCAAGGCACGCATCCGCTGGAGGCCGATGCCGCCAATGCGCAGATGCCCATCGTCACCACCTCGCCGCGCAATTTCATCTGGGTGGTGGACAATGTGCAGCTCGTCTGGGATCACACCCGGGGGCATGTGGTGGACATGCCCTGGGGGGACAACCAGCTGATGAATTTCCGGCTGGCCAATGCCGCCAATCCGGGCCGTGATGCCTTCCAGGTAGCGCTGCGGGTGAAGGGCGGCCGGGTTTCCTATTTTCTGTATTCCAGTTTTGAAAACGGCTTCAGCCATCCTGACAACGATGGCTGGGACATCTGGGACGCGGACTGGACAGAGACACCGACGGATCACAAAGCCGCGCTGGGTTTCAGCGGGCATGGCCGTGTGGACATCTCTGATAGGCTGCGTTTTCAGATTCTCGGCAGCAGCACGGGTTCGCAGACGAATTGGTCCTTCACCTTTAGCCTGATCAACCAGGACACGGGTGCCACGGTGATCACCCGCAGCTTCACGGGCTGCCGCCTCGCCATGAACGTGCATAACAATGCGGTGAACTGGCAGGACTTTCGCGATCCGCCGAATGCCAACCGGCTGGAAATCAGCCGGCATGATGGCGTGCAGATGTTTTTCCAAAGCACGCCGCTGGAGGACACGCCAGCCTTTGCCGCCTACAAGGACAGCGATGAAGACGGTATGCCGGATGTGTGGGAGGACCTGCACACGCTGAACAAAAACAATGCCGCCGATGCCGGGGTGGACAGCGATCTGGATGGTCTGAGCAATCTTCGTGAATATCTGGTGGGCACACTCCCACAGGATCGCGATAGCGATGACGATGGCGCACCCGATGGACTGGAAGTACAGGGCGGCAGCCATCCTCTCCAGGCAGGCAGCCTGCCGCCCTTCTACCACGGCGCTCCGGGTCTGCCGGTCATGGAAGACTTTAATGGCAATGGCATGTCAGATCCCTGGGAGCACTGGGCTGGCGGAGGCATCCTGCCCCGGCATCTGGATGCGGATCAGGATGGCCTAACCAATGGTGATGAGGCCGCTGCGGGCACGGATCCTTTCGATGCGAACTCGCGCTTTTGGTCCGCTGTGGATCATGTGGGTGCGGATGTGACGATCCGCTGGCCGGCGCTGCTTCATAAGACGGGCCGTGTCTGGCAGTCGAACAACCTGGCCGACTGGGCGGCTGCTGCCGGTGTACCGGTGCCGGATGGGAGTGTCTTTCAGCAGACCTTTGCCAACGTGTTGCAAAATCCGGTTAACACCTTCTACCGGCTGGCCTTGGAGGATGTGGACAGCGATGGGGATGGCGTCAGCGATTGGACAGAGGTGAATGTACTGGGCTCTGACCCGATGGTGGCCAGCAGCGTGCGGCCGCCGGTCTATACGGACCTCAATGCCGATGGTGTGCCCGATGCGGAGGTGGGGGGAGATCTGGTGAGCCTGCTGGAGCAGTTTGGCCAGAGTAGCGGGGGTGCGAATGCAGGCAATCCGGTCATCATGAGATACCAGGCCTCCCGCTTCCTCATGCAGGCGGCCTTTGGCCCGACCCTGGAAGACATTCAGCGCGTACAAACTCTTGGTTATGCTGGCTGGATCGAGGAGCAGATAGCCAAGCCATCCACCCTGCACGCCACTTATATCAAGGGCATCTACGACGACATGCTGGGGCAGCGTTCGCAGAGCAACTTCAACCGTGGAGGGGAGATCGAAGCGCCTTTCCTTTTTGGCAACAACATGATGACGGCCTTTGCCCGGGCGAGCATCCAGGGGGAGGACCAGTTGCGCCAGCGTGTGGCCTTTGCCCTCAGCCAGATTTTGGTCACCTCCCGCCGGGATGCGAACCTGGAAAGCCGTTGCCTGGGCATGGCGGACTACTACGATCTCCTGGTACGGCATGCCTTTGGCAATTACCACGACCTGCTGATGGAGGTGACGATGCACCCGGTGATGGGCCGTTACCTGAGCCATGTGGGCAACCAAAAGGCGGACCCTACCATCAACCGTTACCCGGATGAGAACTATGCGCGTGAGATCATG
>DMMK01000176.1 GCA_003453085.1 Verrucomicrobiales bacterium | reverse complement strand
ATGCGTTCGGTCCCCTGGGCCAGATCTGCCAGGGCAGCCATCAGTCCGGAGGCATCCAGCACCACCGGCATGAGGCCGCGCGACATTTCACGGGCCTGCACGTTTGCATGGGTGACGAGGCGCACAATCTCGTGAAGATTTTCCGCTGCAGGGCTGCTGCTTTTGTGGAGCTGCTGATGCGCCACCTTGGCCAGGCAACCGATGGCAGCGAGCTGCTGGCACAGGTCGTCATGGATGTCCTGGCCGATGCGATGCTGCTCCTCCTCGCTGATTTGCAGTATTTTTTCCTCCAACTGCTTGCGGTCACTGAGGTCACGGATGATGCCGGTGAAAACCCGCCGTCCGTCCGGCAGCAGCGCCTCCCCCACGGAAAGATCCATGGGGAAAACCGTCCCATCCTTCCTCTGGCCCACGGCCTCGCGCCCGATGCCGATGATCTTCTTCACGCCAGTCCGCAGGTAGTTCTGCACGTAGCTGTCATGCTTTTCCCGATAGGGCTGGGGCATGAGCATCTTGATATTTTGCCCCACCATCTCTTCCCTGGAATAACCAAAAAGACGTTCCGTAGCGCTGTTCACCGTTTCGATCAGCCGCGCATCGCTCATTGTGATGATGGCATTCACCGCCGTTTCCAGAACGGCGCTGCTGCGCTTCTCCGAGGCTACCAAAGCTTCCCGTGTGAGCTGCAGCTCCGTCACATCCCGGCCAATGCAGAGGATACCCGTCACCTGCCCCTCATCATTGCGAATATCAGAGTGAAACCACTCCACGTGGCGAAGCCCCCCCTCCTGGGTGATCAAGGGCTTGATGTGGCTGCGGCTGCGGTCCCCGCCCTTGTTGCCACGGCACAGCAGGTACGCTGCAGCACGGTGTTCTAGGGGAATCAGGCTTGCCACCCAGTCCTTCCCTTTCAGTTCGTCATCGGCATAGCCGGAAAGCTTTTCCAGCCCCCGGCTCATCCATTGAATGCGCCCCTGGGTATCGAGTCCAAGCACCAGCATTCCAGCATGGTCCACTAGGCTCTGGAGGAGGGCTGGGTCGGTGATGGGGATCATGTCGTCGGCGACGCCATGTTCCTTGTCATGATCGTGTCTGTCAAGGCAGCCTCCCTTGCCGCCGCAGGAACCCTGGCAGCCGCAGCCGCCATGGATTTTGGGTGAAGAAACGGAGGGGTGAGGGAGGCTCATGATTCAGTTCACTCGTTGGCAAATCCCTCAGGCTTCACGGCCAGGATGGAACATGGGGCATTGGCCACGATCTTTTCAGCGGTGGTGCCGATGAGCAGTTCACGCAGCCCCGTCTTCCCCCGTGTGCCCAGCACCACCATGTCGGCATGGGTTTCTTTGACGTGGTCCAAAATGGCTTCGCGGATGTTGACACGCTCCAGCACCAGGGCGCGGGTTTTGACCTCGGGGAAATCGCGAGCCTGCTCCGCGACAAACTCAGTCAACTCGCGCTGCCAGCTTTCCATAGCCTGCGAATCCGTACCCAGCGGCATGGGGGTCACCATGCCGCCGTAATCCAGCGACATGGCGAGGGCAGACTGATAAACGTGCAGGCAGTCCAGCGTGGCCCCGTCCTGACTGGCCAAGGCCAGGGCGATGCGCACGGCATCAGTGGCATTCTGAGAAAAGTCCACGCAGGTGACGAAGTGCCGGAAGGGCCCCTGGGCATCCTCGCGCACCAGCAGTACATCCAGCGGGGCTTTGCGCACGCATTTGGCAGCGATCACACCGACACGGCCCGGATCGTTGCGCGAGCCTTTGGCACCCATGACCAGGAGATCTGCCGCATGGACGCGGCAGGATTCCGACAGTTCCGCAAAGGGGTGGCCAATCCGGACTTCCATCTCCACCTGGGCGCTGCCGAGGTCGGACTCTTCGACAAACTTTTTCAGCCGGGCCGTCCAGTCCTCCCGGATGGTGGCCTGATCGGTGGAAAGTGCCCGCTTCAGTTCATGCACAAGGAATTCATCCATCACATGTACCGCCGTGACGGAGGCCTGGTTCTGGGAAGCCAAGCGCACAGCCTCGCGGAGGGCATTGCGGCAGGAAGGGGTGAAATCAATCGCCGCGATGATTTTGGAATAAGGTTTCATGGTCGTCAGTGTTGGGTTGAGCATAATGACTCTGACCACGCGTTGCCCTCCGGCGTTTGCTTTGTTCTGAGCCTGCCTTGTGCAAAAGTGATATCATGCGGGTGAAGGCACCAGCCCGGGCTGCCCCGACAGTCCCTCTTCCCCTGCCCTTTGGGGGCGACGAAAAGTCCAGGCGACCAGGCTGAGGGTGGCCACAGAACTCAGCGGCATGAGGATGGCGGCCACCAGCGGGCTGAGATGCCCCATCATCCCGGCAGCCACCGTGACGAGATTGTAAGTCAACGAAAAGGCGAAAACACGCCGTGTGGCGCGACGATGAATCCGGGCGGTCTCCAGCAGCCCGCTGACAAAACGGAGGCTATGCCCCAGGAAAAAAAAGTCGGCCTTCTGCTCCAGAAAACTGCGCCCCGTCACCGGGCTGCCAGCGCACAGCGCAGCATCAAAGGCCAGACTGTCATTGGCACCGTCCCCGACATAGAGCGTGTCATCCTTTTGGTTAGCGATAAGCCAGGCAGCTTTATCCTCAGGCCGCATCTCCGCCTGCCAGCTTTCCGGGGGCAGGTTCAGCCGTGTGGCGATGTGTGCCACCTTGGCCTCCCTGTCCCCGCTCAGCATGTGTACCCCCAGCCCACGTTGCCGGAGCCTGCGCACTTCCTCCACAGATTCAGCCCTCAGTTCGTCCCGAAAGCGGAAGGCCGCCAGCATCACCCCATCTCGCTGGAAACAGGCATCCCCGCCAAGGCCACGGCCCAATGTCCATTGATGGCCTTTGGCATCGGTCACGCTCAGTCCCTGGCCGATCTCCTCGATAACCTCGTGATCTGGAAGGGCTTGCCCAGGCCCCACGGCATCAAAAAGACTGCGGCTGACGGGATGCAGATTCCCAGTCACCAAGGTGCGCAGCATCGCCAACGCAGTCG
This sequence comes from Verrucomicrobiales bacterium, assembly GCA_003453085.1. Lineage (GTDB taxonomy): Bacteria > Verrucomicrobiota > Verrucomicrobiia > Verrucomicrobiales > Verrucomicrobiaceae > Prosthecobacter. The sequence goes on along the minus strand of DMMK01000176.1, from coordinate 278 downwards.
CATCCAAAGAAGCGAGCGCCTCCGGATTTTCCAAAACGGGGTTCTCGAGGGTGAGCGTGCCCGTCTTGTCAAAGACGACGCACCTCACCCGCATGAGCCTCTTCCACAAGGCCAGCGAACGAACAAAAACGCCCAGCCTTTCCGCCCGTGAGGCGGCCAGATCCTCCGCCAAAGGCACCGCCACTCCCAGCGCACAGGGGCAGGAAACGACAAAGATGGAGATCATGATCTGCAAAGCCTTGGCGATGCCTGCCCCCTGCCACAGCCACCAGCTGGCG
>DMMK01000377.1 GCA_003453085.1 Verrucomicrobiales bacterium | reverse complement strand
GCGGTGGCCACTGGACGGTTGACCACAAACTGCTACCCTGCATCCGTCAGCACGCCGTTGTTATTAAAGTCCACCCAGGCATTCAAGAAGGCGTCGGCACCCGTCAGGTTGGTGACTGTAACAGGCAGCACGACCAGTTCGCCAGCGGTCATGGAGGGCAACGAGACACCATCTTCATCGTCCACCCCAGTCACGTCATCCCCTGTGGCGCTGGCATTTCGGGTGGAGGTCATTTCAGCATCCACCAAGGCGCCCAACTTCAAGTTGGCACTCATCCCGTTGGAGGCATCGCCGATCCCGCTCCAGTCCCCAAAGTCATGGGTTGGAGCAATGATGTTCACCACATAGTCTTCTACTTCGCCCTGCCCGGCAGTCCCGATGGGCCCAGGCGAACTGATGGAGGAAAGACGAAAACGCACGCCCAGGTCCGCTCCAGTCGTCGCCGTGATTGGCACGGTACCGGTCAGGTTCAGGGTGACATTCGTGCTCCCGGTGGCCACCAGGGTGTTGCTGGCAATCTGTTCGCCCGCGTCGGTCAGGGAACCGTTGTTGTTGAAGTCGATCCAGGCATTGAGGAAGGCACTGCTGCCCCGATTGTTCGTTAGCGTGACCGGGATGGTATAGGAGGCACCCGCAGCCAGCGAAGGCAGCACCACACCGTCTTCATCATCGCTGCCCGTGATGTCATCGCCAGTAGCGTTGACATTAGTGGTTCCAGAGAATTCGACATCCACCAGCGTGCCCATTTTCAGTGTTGCCTCCGCTGTGCTGCTGGCTGGTAGGAATCGCGAGAAATCACCAAAATCGGTGGTCGGGGGAGCAATCGTCACCGCATAATCTTCAATCTCCCCGACCGCCAAATTGGCCCCCACAGGCCCTGGAGAAAGCGGTGCGGAGAGCCGAAACCGCACGCCCAAATTCACCCCCGTGGCCGCATTTGCAGGAACGGTGAAGTTGATCGGCAGGCTGGCATTGCTGGTGCCGGTGACCACGTTCAAGTTGCTGGCCACCTGTTCACCCGAATCCGTCAGCACGCCGTTGTTGTTAAAGTCCACCCACACGTTCAGGTAGCCCAACGCACCTGTTGTATTGGTGACCGTTACAGTCCCCGAGGCGGGAGCTCCAGCCGTGAAGGCAGATAGCGTCACCCCGTCTTCATCATCTGTCCCGGTCGCATCATCACCCGTGGCCGTCGCGTTGCGGGTGGAGACAAACTCAGCATCCGTAGTCGCACCCATCCGCAAATTCGGGCTCACGCCCTGCGATGCATCGGCAAAGCCGCTGAAGTCTCCAAAATCCGTCGTCGGTGCTGATACCATCACCACATAGTCTTCCACCTCACCATTCCCTGCACTGCCCGTCGGGGCTGCCGCAGAGAGACTGGTCAAACGGACACGCACTCCGAGATTCACTCCTGTCAAGCTGCTGGCAGGCACTGCTATGTTCAGGTTCAGCGGACTGTTGGTGACACCCGTAGTGACCACCTGATTCACCGTTACCTGCTCCCCCACATCCGTGAGCACACCATTGCCATTGAAATCAATCCACACACTCAGGTAGGCATTGGCTCCCGTGTTGTTAGTGACGGTGGCGGCCACCACGGCTGGAGCCCCAGCCGTCATGGAAGGAAAGGTTACGCCGTCTTCGTCGTCCGTCCCGGTCGCATCATCCCCGCTCGCCGTCGCCGTATTGGTGGCCACATATTCCGTATCCAGCGCAAGCCCCAGGCGCAAAGCCGAATGTCGAAGGCTGCTGGCAGAACCGAAAAGAGAGTAATCACCAAAGTCCGTCACTGGCTCGGCAATCGTCACCACATAATCCTCCACTTCTCCCGTTCCACCAGCTCCTCCGGCGCCAGGGCTGGCCAGTTGTGAAATACGAAACCGGGCACCGATGGGCGTGCCCGTGACAGCCGTCGCTGGAATGGTGACACTCAGATTCTGGATACCGTCAACCACTCCACTGGCCACACTGGAGTTGGTCAGCACCTGCTCTCCTGCGTCACTGAAGGAACCGTTATTGTTGTAATCAAGCCAGACATTCACATAGCCCGTGGCCCCGGTCGTATTGGTCCGGGTGATCGAGATCAAGGCGGGTGCCCCGGCCGTGAGAGCCGGAATGGATATTCCATCCTCATCGTCCACTCCTGTGACATCGTCCCCAGTGGCCGTGGCATTGGTCGTGGCCGCATATTCGGCATCCACGGAGGCCCCCAAGCGCAGTCGGGAGTCAGCCGTATTGGAGACAGCAGGCCCCCGGTCCCAGTCGCCGAAATCGGTGATGGGAGCCAGAATCACCACCGCATAATCTTCCACTTCGCCCACCCCCGATTCACCAGTTGGACTTGGTGCAGAGACTGACGTGAGTCTGAAACGGGCCCCAATGTTGGTTGCAGCCGTCACGGCATTGGTCGGCACGCTGAAATCCAGACTCAACGCCGCATTTGCAGTTCCCGTGACCACGGTGAGATTATTGACGATCTGCTCCCCGGCATCCAGGAGATCTCCATCGTTGTTAAAGTCAATCCAGGCGTTCAGATAGGCGGCACTGCCGGTGAGGTTGGTCACAGGGACGCTCAAGGTCACAGGCTGCCCCGCGGTCATGGCCGGAAAAGTCACCGCGTCTTCGTCGTCGCTACCGGTGTTGTCGTCTCCTGTTGCCAGGCTGTTCACCGTGGCTGCGGGTTCAGCGTCCACAAGCGCACCTAACCGAAGGTTGGTACTGACAGTGCTTGATGCCTGAGCCAGGCTGGCATAGTCTCCAAAATCCAGCATCGGCGGGCTGATCGTCACGGCATGGTCTTCCACCTCACCATTGCCATCGGTTCCATCCCCCCCAGGACTGCTGACGCTGGTCAAACGCACCCGCACTGCACTGGTGCCGATAGAGGCCGCCACAGGCACTGTAAAGTTGATGGTTCTCACCGAATTCGATGTGCCATTGGCCACCGAAACATTGCTGGCGATCTGCTCCCCAGAATCGGCGACCTTGCCATTCCGGTTAAAGTCCACCCAGGCATTGAGAAAACCCGAGGCCCCAGAATTGTTGGTCACCGTGACACTGATGCTGGTGGTCTTTCCCTGTTCCAGCAGGGCGGGTACCACCACACCATCCTCGTCATCGCTGCCAGTGAGGTCATCTCCCGTTGCCGTCGCATTCGTGGTCGCTGCTGCCTCGGCATCGCTCAGCACACCCATGCGCAGCGTCTCATTCGCCACGCTGGACGCACCGGGAAAGGCGGCGTAATCGCCAAAGTCCAGGTTCGGCAGCACCACTAGCGTCAGCGTCATGTTCCCCAGACATCCCACCGCATCGGTGGCACGCACCGTCACGGAGACACCCGCGCCATTGGAAACCGTGGGCACACCGCTCAAAACCCCTGCCGAGCTCAAAGTTAGGCCTCCAGGCAATGTGCCACTGGCCACCGTCCACGCATAGGGTTCGCTGCCCCCCGTTGCACTGAAGGTGTGGTTCACTGTCTTGCCCACCGTCAAGTTTCCAGGATTCCCACCCACACTGATAACAGGGCAGGCACGGAAACCAAAATCAATCGTTAGGTCCGTCTTGTTGTCGGAGTCGCCATCGGTGACGGGTTCCGTCCCTGCCACCAGGGATATCAGCGGGCTACGCACTGGCTGCCCTTGCAGTGTCTGGATCCCGTTATCATCCCCATCCTCTCCATTGTCTGCGGTATCAGTGACGCGGCTGCTCACCGGAAAACTAGCCGGAGGCGTGGGGATGTAGAGAAAGTACTGCCCGGGTGACAAATTGTCGAAGGTGTAGAGACCTCCGCCTGCTGTCGTTGTCGTTGCTGCGGGGGTGGCGGTGAGTGGATTTTCACCTCCAAGGAAAAGCTGCACGGGCACGCCGTTGATGCCGGCCTCACCGCTATCCTTCACGCCATCATCATCCACATCGTTCCAGATCAGGTTACCCAGTTTCATGGAAGGAGCCGCCCCAGGACAGGCCGCACCGTCAGAGTTTGTGACACTCGGCCCCGTCCAGACGGCGGTCATGCTGCCATTCAGCAGTCCGTTGGTCCGGTTAAAAACATACAAGGTATCTTGCGAGGTGGAACTGCTCTGGCTGCCATAACCATAAGCGAGGCCGTTTGCATCAATGACCAGGGAGCCGAAGGTCGTCAGGTAAGAGACGGCCACACGCGTGCAAACACCGGTTGTCGGATCAATCTCAAACAACCCCAGGTTGCTCGAGTCATTGGTATTGTAACCATAGATCTTATCCGTCAGCGGATCCCACACGATATCCCCAAAGTTGCCCGTCGTGTTCGCTCCTGTGTTGGAGTACTTCGTGACCACCGGAGTTCCCACCAGCGAGGCAGACCCAAGGTCAATGGTGTAAAGCGTCGTGCGGGCATTGCTGAAAGTGTACCGGTTCAGGATCATGAGCCCCGAGGTTAATGACGTCCCACCGCCCCACTGCCCGTCCGTAGGCGAAGACGGCAGCCCCTCAATTTCCCCCATGTCCACCAGCGTGCCTAGAGAGTTGATGCGGTAGAGATGCCCGCCATTCTGATCCACGCAGTAAAGATACCCGCCATAAGACACCAGGCCATTCAGCTTCTTGCCCGTGTAGATGAAGATCGGCTCCAGGGACTGGTCCGTATCAATGTAGTTGAGAGTCGTGTCCCAAACACCAGATCCAGAACTCGTCTCCACGTTCTGCATGATGTAGAAACGGTTATCACAGACAAAGGGTGAGCCCACGTTGGCCACAAAACCGAAGTCAATCGTGTTGTCCTGATTGCCAGTGCCGGATGATCCTGGCTCGGTCCCGGCAGTGAGCTGGAACACCCCACTGTAAGCCGATGTGGCGGAGCCAGCGGGCTGCGCTCCGTCATTGTCCAGGTCCTCACCATTGTCAGAAGCATCCACTACGGAACTCACTCGCGAGAGCGGCGGTGTCGGCACCTTGACAAAATAGCGTCCTGCGCTCAACCCCGAGAAACTGTACAAGCCGCCGTTCGCGGTGGTGACGTTTCTCACCAGGACATCCGCATTGCCACCGGTCCCGCCGATCGCATTGTCCGCCCCTGGAGTCCACAGCTCCACCAGCACGTTGTTGATGCCGCTTTCGCCGGAGTCATAGAGACCGTTATCATTGGCATCATTCCAGATCAGATTACCCACTCCCAGGCTATTGGCCACAGTGATGAGGCAGTCTTCCACCTCCCCTGTACCATCCTGCCCGTCCGCACCTGGGCTGCTGACCGAGGTCAGTCGTACCCGCACGCCCACAGGCCCCAAGGCGGCTGCCGCAGGCACAGTAAAATTGATCGTCCGGGTCGAGTTTGAGGAGTTGTTGCTGATGACCGTATTCGTGGCGATCTGCTCTCCAGTGTTGGTCAGCACGCCATTGTCGTTCCAGTCAATCCACGCATTCAGGTAGGCCGTACTGCCAGTCGTGTTGGTGACGACCACCGTGATCGAGCCCGAAGCCCCTTGTTGCACACTCACGGGTACCGTCACCCCGTCTTCATCATCGCTCCCGGTCGTATCGTCCCCTGTCGCAGTCGAGTTGCTGGTTGGCACGGCCTCGGCGTCCGTCGTGCTGCCCAGCCTGAGTTTGCTGTTCATCAGGCTGCTTGCATTTGGAAAGGCATCAAAGTCCCCATGATCAGTGGGGTCGGCAATCGTGACCACATAATCTTCCACTTCGCCAGAGCCATCGGCCCCAGAGGGTCCAGGCGTGCTGTTGGTGGTCAAGCGCACGCGCACCCCTGCCACACCGAGACTGGCACCGGCAGGCACGGTAAACGACACCGTGCGGTTCACATTCGAAGTGCCTTTCGCAATCGTCGTATTGCTGGCGATCTGTTCTCCAGAATCCGCCAAGGAACCGTTACGGTTAAAATCGATCCAGGCATTCAAATACGCCGTGGCATTGGTCTGGTTGGTAATATTGATCGTTATAGATCCGCCCTGCCCCCGTACGATCACGGCAGAGAGGGTCACGCCATCTTCATCATCACTGCCCGTATTGTCATCCCCGGTGGCCGTAGAATTGGAAGTGGCAGAGCTCTCCGCATCCACAAGACTGCCCATGCGCAGGGTCGAATTGCGGTTGCTGCTGGCACTCGAGAACGAACTGTAATCCCCAAAGTCCGACGTTTGCGCCCCGGCAAAGCTGGCCATCATGACCAGCCACCCAAACACCAGTCCCCGTAGCCAGGACAAAAGTCCGTCGTACCGGACATGTCCAGGATTCGCTAGGGGGGAAGTCGTGCGGGAGATCATGCCTGGAGTGTCCTGAAATCAGATCAGTCAATGGCAGAAGCAGCCCCGCGACGGCGGCGACTCATCAGTCCCACAAGGGCTGCCATTCCCAGCAGCAGTGCCGGGCCAGGTTCCGGCACTGGCACCAGG
>DMMK01000165.1 GCA_003453085.1 Verrucomicrobiales bacterium | reverse complement strand
TTACGCCCCGCACATCGTAAGCCGGGGTGCGGCGCTGATGCGCGAACGTGCCGTGCGCAGCATGACCCCTATTCCTGGAGGGCTAGTAGCCCAGGTCCAGGGAAGCAGGATCTACCAGATCACCCTTTCCTGGACGGAAAAGGAAGCCGTGATCGGCTGCAGCTGCCCGATGGGGAAGCACTGCAAGCACGCTGTGGCCCTGCTGCTGGAACTGCGCAAAAACGCTGTCCCCGTGTCCCTTCCTCAAAAGCCGACCAACCTCGCCTCCCTGAGCCCATCTGCCGCCCCCTCCTTGAGCACTCTCGCCGGCCAGGTCATTGCCAAGCTGGGCCGCCCACTGCCAACGGAGGCCCGCCAGACACTCCAGGCCGTGGAGCCCTGGTGGACCAACAAGATCTCGAAAGTCGAACAGGCTTCGCTGCTCCAAAGCTGCGGCAGATCTTCCTGGGGGTATCAAAAAGTCACCCTCTGGCCCGCTGAGATACCGCCAGCCGATCTCTGGGAATTTCTTGCCTGCCTGGCCATCGCGCTGAAAAAACTCAATGCCCAGCTTCCCGATCCCCTGCCCAGTCTCCTGGACCCAGGATTGCAAAAGGAGCTGGCGGCCAAGTGGCAGCGCCATCACGCCGTGCAGGAATGGAAAACCTTCATGGGTCAGTGGCAGGATCCGGATCTGGATGAAACCGAAGCGGGACCAGAGCTGCGCCTGGTGCTGCACGATGCCGGGGCGACCATCCAGGCCCGCCAGCCAAATGAAGCAGAGTTTGGCAAGATCAGTCAAAAGGCCCTCAAGGATCTCAGCCGCAGCCCCCTGTATGGCGACCCACCACCGAAGATCAATGCGGGATCCAGCCTGGTCCTCAAAGCTTTTCAGGACAGTTACGGCAAGTTCGTCGGCAACGAGCTCGCCCCCTTGGCCGAAAGCCTGAACCGCTGCCTGACTCAGCTAATCAGCAACCCCGAACTGCTGCGTGAACACGTGGTCTCTGAGAATGGCGAGCCGCTGCAACTCGCGGAAAAACCGCTGAAGTGGAGCCTGAAAGCACCCACAGCCCCAGGAGGGGACTATCACCTGCATCTCTACACCGATGATGGCCAGCGCCCTGAGCCGCCCGTGGCGATCATCCCTGGAAACCCGGTACGCTACGTCACCAGCAGCCTCATCTACCCGCTCTCCTACTGGCCCTTCAAAAACGAACGTCAGACCTGGCCGACTGTCATCCCGGCCGCAGCGTTGGAGAGCCGTGAAGGCGTGAATGCCCTGGCCAAGCTAGGTGTGGAAGTGCCCGCCCGGCTCGCCGAGAAAGTGCAGACCATCAAAGCCAGCGTGGAGGTGCGAGGAGAAGTGCACCGCTACTCGCACTCGCCCAGCGACTACTTCCGCCTGGAGGCGAGCGCCAAGTTTGAAGATGTCGAGGTGCCCAGCACCTGGAATGGCAGCCGCTGGATCCCCAAGTACTGGGACTCCAAAAACATCCACCCTACCGAAGACAAGCTCGTTCAGATTGATAAATCCCGGATGCCCGCCACGGCAGCCTGGCTGCGCCAGATGCCCCTGCGCCAGTCCGCGGCCGCTCCGGAAAAGGTCGAGCAACGCATCGTCGGCAAAGACTGGCCGGATCTGTTCGCCGCCTGGATAGCCCGTCGGCCCGAAGATATCACCGTCACCCTGGATGCCGAACTGGCCAGCCTGCGCGATGGCGGCATCTCCGGCCAGGTGCGGCTGGAGATTGAGGAATCCAAAAGCGGTATGGACTGGTTTGACCTCACCGTCGCCCTCGATGTCACGGACCACACTCTCAGCCAGGACGAGATCAACCTCCTCCTGCGTGCGAAAGGCAAATGGGTAAAACTGCCCGGCAAAGGCTGGCGCAAGCTGGAGTTCAATCTGACCGACCAGCAGGAGCAAGACCTGGCGGACCTGGGCCTTTCCGCCCAGCAGTTCACGGGTGAAAAGCAGCGCCTGCACGCCCTGCAACTGGACAGCCTAACCAAAAGCAGCGGAACACTCTTGCCTGCTGACAGTGCCACCCAGGTGCGCCGCCGCCTGGAGGAAATCCACACTCGTGTCACGCCGGCCCAGCCTGCGGTCATCAGCGCCACCCTACGCCCGTATCAGACGGAGGGATTTCACTTCCTGGCCTACCTTTCCACGAACGGTTTTGGCGGAGTGCTGGCAGATGACATGGGTCTGGGCAAGACCCTGCAGGCGCTGACCTGGATCGCCTGGCTGCGCGCCGAACAAAAAGTGCAGGAACCCATCCTGGTCATCTGCCCGAAGTCGGTCCAGGACAACTGGCGTGCAGAGGCGGCCCGCTTCAGCCCGGATCTGCGGGTCACCGTCTGGAACCGCGGCAACTCGGGCAAAGAAGGCCTGGATGGCAGTGCAGATCTCCTCGTCATCCACTACCCGCACCTGCGGCAGCACGAGCAACTGCTGCGGGAGCAGAAGTGGGGCGCGGTGATCCTGGATGAAGCGCAGGCCATCAAGAACCCCACCTCTCAGAGCGCACGGGGCGCCTGTGCGCTGGAGGCCCGCCACCGTCTGGCCCTCACCGGGACTCCCATTGAAAACCGCCTGCTGGACCTGTGGTCCATCTTCGCCTTTGCCATGCCAGGCATTCTCGGCAGCCGGGCCAGCTTTGGCCGCGTGTTTGATGCCAACGAAGATCCCCTGGCCCGTCGTCGGCTGGCCGCGCGCACGAAGCCCTTCCTCCTGCGGCGAACGAAAAAGGAAGTCGCCACGGACCTGCCTGAACGGGTGGAAGAGGACCTCCTCACGGAGATGGAAGGCACCCAAGCCACACTGTATCAGGCCGAAATCAAACGTGCCCGCGCCCAGCTCCTAAAGGTGGAGACCAGCCACCAGCTCGACAAGGTCCGCTTCAACATCCTCACCAGTTTGCTGCGCCTGCGCCAGATCTGCTGCCATCCACGCCTCGTCGGCCTGGACAAAGAGGCCACGCCCGCCAAAGGCAAAAAGAAAAAAGTCGCCGAAGATGAGAGCGAAAGCGCCAAGCTCAATGCCCTCATTGAGCAATTGGAACCCATCATGGAGGAAGGGCAAAAGGTGCTCGTCTTCTCTCAGTTCGTCCAGATGCTGGAAATCATCCAGGATGAAACCGCCAAACAAAATTGGACCACCTTTATCCTCACCGGCGACACCGAAGATCGCGGGGCCCTGGTCAGTGCTTTCCAGTCACATGAAGGGCCGGCGGTCTTCCTCATCAGTCTCAAAGCCGGGGGTTCCGGGCTGAATCTCACGGCCGCCAGCTACGTGGTGCTCTATGACCCGTGGTGGAATCCAGCCGTCGAAGCCCAGGCCATTGACCGCACCCACCGCATCGGCCAAAAGCAGACGGTCTTTGCCTACCGCCTCATCATGAAAGACACCATCGAGGAAAAGATCCGCATGCTGCAAAAGCAGAAGGGGGCACTCGCTCAAGACATTCTGGGAGAAGAAAGCTTCGCCCAGGGGCTGACGCTGAATGATTTTCAATTCTTGTTAGGCTAAGGAGTTCCGACAGCTTGCTTCCAACTGCAAATCCTTCATCGGCGATCTGCCCTACCCGTCATCTGCCGCATCATTTCGGGACTGACTTCCAGGTCGGTGATGCCACGCAGTTCGGGGACCCAGATCTCCACCCGGACATCCTTGATCCAGGTATCCAGGGTGAGACCAGTGAGGGCCAGGCGGTCCAGCGGTTTGTCCAGGTGAAATTCCCAACTGTAGGTCGTGTCTTCGTGGAACTGGCCGCTGCGCAGGATGTTTTCATTACCTGACTGCCGACTGATGAGGTTATTTTCCCGCACTGAGCCATCCCGCAACACCGCCCAGGCCCCGCCGACACCGCCGTCAGCAAAGCGGGGAATGTCATCCATCTGCAAAAGCGGAGCAGGAAGCAGGCGACTGTTCTGCAGGCGCACGGTCCAGGGTAAGATGTAGGCGCCGCGACCTTCTTTCAGGGGCTGGAATTCGAGGCGTCGGCCGCTTTTCAAGAGGAATGGGGGCGGAGCCTTGAGGAAATCGGCCAGGGGCAGGTCCAGCAGTTGGCGCATTTCATAGACGGCTAGGCGCAGTTGCCAGGGCTGCGAGGGCAGAGTGGGACCCAAAACCTTGTTCAAAGGAGCCCGCATCGGCGGCGGTCCGGAGAAGTCGGAGGTGAAAGAGAGATCTGTATCGGGGTACTGGCCTAACAAGATCTTCGCTCGATCAAATTCACGCAGCTTGATGTTGTCATCCATCCAGTAGAAAGGCCCTTCGCCTTTGCGCCAGTGGAGGCGGGCCTGGTTCATGTCCAACCCAGCCGGGGCAAAGTGGACCACCATGGCCATGTGCCGGGGAGGCAGACCTGACACGTGGAGAGTGGGCCAGAGGGGCTGCATGCGGAGGGCTTCATCAGCAATCGCTGGAGAGGGACCAACGACGAGTGTCAGTGCATTGCCTGTGTAAGCTGGCAGGGGCAGCCGCAGCCAAGACAGCCATTGCCAAAAATGCGAACCTCCCATGACCAGCGTGATGCCCAGAACCAGAAGGGCACCGGCCAATCCGCGCCGCCGCCCGACGGCCTGCACGAGAAAGACCGCGAGGAAGAAGAGGCTGGGCACCACATAGGCCAAGGAATTCAGCAAGGCACTGGCCTCACCAAAGGGGGGAACCTCACGATTCACCTGCTGCCAGCCGAGGAGTTCCCGCAACTGACTGAAGGCGATGTCCAGGCCGAAATACAACACAACAAAGCCTAACAAAAGGAGTGTCAACTGCGCCACCGAGGTGGCCAGGCTGGCCAAGGCGGCAAAAAGCAGCGCGGTCACCAGCATACCCTGCGCGCTGCCCAGCAGCAGAGCCACCCAGGTACCGACTGAGTGATCAAACCCACGCCACAACCACGCATCCGCCAGCAGCCAGGGCAGCAGGGCAGCGAGGGAGAGGAAGAGGCCTTTGCCCAGCACCAGCGCCCAGCGGCTGAGGGGGCGCGTGAGCGTGCCTAGGTCCGTGCTCGCCAGAGGCTCCGCCAGGATGACGCGCATGAACAGAGCCGCAGGGACAAAGATGTTCATGAACTGCAGCCAGTAGGGCTCGCCACGGTAACCTGCATAGGCTTGCCAAAAAGGATCCACCAGATAAGCAAGACGCAGGACGATGAAGGCCAGCAGAGCCAGAGCCCACAGGCGGTGGTGCTGCCACTCCCTGTGGAGCTGATGCCGCACCTGGGCGGCAAAGGTGAGCGTGGTGGGAGGGGTCATGGTTTCTTTCTCCAGGTGCGCAGCGCAGGCTGATAGTCGAACTGAGCGGCCCGCAGACCG
>DMMK01000163.1 GCA_003453085.1 Verrucomicrobiales bacterium | reverse complement strand
CTGTCACTCAGCTCAAGCCACGCTTCCCGTCCATGGATTGCCGCATCGCGGGGGCGCAGGAGTTTGATTTCGCCAGTTACTTGGCGGATCGCGAGCCGTTTGATGTCATCGTCAGCGGTCTGCCCTGGACGGCTTTCCCGCGTGGGTTGCAAGAGGCGATTTTGGGCAACGTGCTGCCGCATTTGCGTGAAGGTGGGCGCTTTGCCACCTTCGGCTACTACGGCTTTCATCGCCTGCCCAGTGGTCAGCGTTTCCGTGGTCTGCTGCATGATCTGCTGCCTGGGGTGGAAACCAGCCGCGTGGTCTGGGGGAATGTGCCTCCGGCCTTCGTTTACGTGGCGCGCAAATAGACCTCACTGCATCATCGCCTGCGGGGCATCTTCCTGGAAGACAAAGGGCCGCAGCTCCGCCAGTCGCGGCGCTTGCATTTGTGGGTCTTCATCCAGGGTTTTTTCCGCAAGCTGACGCGCTAGCCGCACCAGACGGGTATCTGCCAGCAGCTCGGCAAATTTCAGCGGCGCTTGTCCGCTCTGCGCTTTGCCCAGCACATCCCCAGGCCCTCGGCGTTTCAGGTCTTCCTCAGAAATGCGAAAGCCATCCGTGGTCTCTTCCAGAATGGCCAGGCGAGACTTCGCCTCCTCATCCTTATCCTTCACAAAGAGCACGCAATAAGAGGTGTGCTCACCACGACCGATGCGCCCGCGCAACTGGTGCAACTGCGCGAGGCCAAACCGCTCCGCATTGTGAATGTACATCACCGTGGCATTTGGCACATCCACACCCACCTCAATGACGGTGGTGGAGACCAGCACATCCAGCTTGCCCGCGCGGAAGTCGCGCATCACCAGCTCTTTCTCCTCGCCGCTCAGTTTTCCATGCAGCAGGCCTACCTGGAAGTGTGGTAAAAGTTTCGTCCACTCCTCGTGGCCTTTTTTGGCTGCCGTGGCATCCAGCTTTTCAGACTCCTCAATGAGCGGGTACACCAGGTAGCCCTGGCGGCCTTCCTCCAGTTGTTCCTTCAGAAATTTCGCGGCTTCTTTTTGCTTGGTCGCCGGGCGTACTTTGGTGATGATCTTACCACGTTCTTTGGGCCGTTCATCAATGGTGGAGACATCCAGATCCCCATAGATCGTCAAGGTGAGGGTGCGGGGAATGGGCGTTGCCGTCATCACCAGCACGTCCGGCGTGTTGCCCTTCTGGATCAAGCGCGCGCGCTGGGCCACACCAAACTTGTGCTGCTCATCAATCACCACCAAACCCAGGTTCCGCACCAGTTCTTCATCATGCAGCAACGCATGCGTGCCGATGACGATTTCCGGCCCTTTTTTGGTTGGACTCACATTCGCACCACGCGCTCCGCGACCGCTCCATAATTCCACGCCCCCATCCTCCGCCCGCGTCCCCGTGCGCAGGGAGACATTCAGTCCCAGCGGTTCCAGCCACTTGCGGGCGGTGAGGAAATGTTGTTCGGCCAGGATCTGCGTGGGGGCCATCATAGCGGCTTGTTTGCCCGCCTCCACAGCTCCCAGCATCGCAGCAAAAGCGACCACCGTTTTGCCACTGCCCACATCCCCGTGAAGGAGGCGATTCATCGGCGCGTTGCTGGCCATGTCGCGTTGGATTTCCTCCAGCGACCGCTTTTGTGCGCCCGTCATTTGAAAGGGCAGGGAAGCCTCAAACTCCTGTGCCAGCGGGCCAGCGGCATGTGCGTGACCGCCGGATTCTAACACCGCGCGCCGTCGCCGCACCACCCGCAGTTGATAGCCATAAAACTCCTCCAGGGCCAGGTAACGACGGGCCTTCTCCAGGTCCTCCATCGTCTCGGTGAAATGCACCGCCTTGATGGCCCGCGCGCGGCTCCAGCCAGCGAACTCGCCGCTCTGGCTCGGGGGCGGTAAAAGATCGCGGGTAAAGTCATCGCCCAGGGCCTGCATGACATGCCAGGTCGCCGTCCGCAGCGTCTTCTGGGTCACCCCAGATTTCAGCCGATAAACCGGCGTGATGCGGCCACTGTGGATGCGGGTGGTTTCCTCTTCATCGCCCAGCACCTCATACTCCGGGTGATCCATCAGCAGGCGATCTTTGTACTCCTTTACTTTGCCGTAGATGATCAGCTCCTGGCCTTCCGCGATGGCCCGGCTCATGAACGGCATGTTCCACCAGCGCAGCGTCAGCAGCCCCCCCATGGCCGCGCCGCCGATGGGCTCCACCTGCGCCTCAAACAGCCCAGCACCGCGCCGAGCACCGAAGTACTTGTTCCCCGTCTTCGTCACCTGCACCTGGTAGCAGGCAGGTAGTTCGCTGACCTGAAAGGTGGCCCCCTCCATCTGCCGCCGGTCTTCATGGCGAAACGGCAGCCAGTTCACGATCTCCCCCACCGTCAGCACTTGTTCCTTAGCCAGCGCCTTCACCACCCGTGAGGGCAGGCCGGGAACATCCGAAAGAGAGGTGTCTAGAGCGAGGGGCATGAACGAAGAAGGAAGGGCGGGAATGGAAAAGATGGCTCGCCTTTCCGGTTAATCTTTAAAATCTTGTTCAACCTGCCAAAAATCATGTCGTCATGACCACCGGCCTGCACCTCGCCCCTCTCTACACGGATCACGATCCCGGCCCAGGCCACCCGGAGAGCCCAGCCCGCTACACCGCCATCCTGAAGGCTCTAGGCTCCTCCGGCCTGCTGCCAAAGTTGGCCTCCATCCCCAGCCGCCAGGCCGAGTTGCCTGAGATCGAGCTCTGCCACCCTCGCCACTACATCGAACTGGCACGGGATGAAGTCGCCGCTGGGCTGGATACCCTCAGCACCGGCGATACCCAGATCTGCGAAAAGAGCTACACCGTGGCCACCCATGCCGTGGGGGCCGTGCTGAATGCCGTGGATGCCGTCATGACCGGCAAACTGAGTCGCGCCTTTTGCGCCGTGCGCCCTCCCGGTCACCACGCCCGGCCCGCTCAGGGCATGGGCTTTTGTCTGTTTAACAACATCGCCGTGGGGGCCCGCCACGCCCAGAAAAAACACGCCGCTGCCAAGGTGGCCATCGTGGACTGGGACGTGCATCACGGCAATGGCACCCAAGACATCTTCTACGATGACGGCAGCGTCCTCTTTGCCAGCACTCATCAGTCCCCCTGGTATCCCGGCACCGGTGCCAAGGAAGAAACCGGCGTTGGCAAAGGCCTGGGCACCACCCTGAATTTTCCCTTTGCTGCCGGGGCGGGCATGAAACAAATCGGCGCGGCGTTTCAAGATCACCTGCTCCCCGCTCTCGCTCGCTTCAAGCCGGACCTCATCATGATCTCCGCCGGTTTTGATTCTCGCGTGGATGACCCCCTCGGCCATTTCAAACTCACCGATGACGACTTTGCCCAGCTCACCCGCTGGCTCATGGCCGCTGCGGATGAGCACTGCCAAGGCCGCCTCATCTCCGTCCTCGAAGGCGGTTACAACCTCACCGGTTTGGCCAGTGCGGTGACTTCCCACGTCAGCGCCCTGATCTAACTTGAAGCGCGATTGCCGGGTGCAAAGTCACGCGTCTCTTCGAGAACTCATTGTCAAAGCCCACTTGGGTAAACAATTTCCCCGCATGGATTGAAGCCCCGCGTCTTCACTTCATCGTTTCCATGCACGAAATACGCATGAGATAGAGAATACCAAGATTCGGTGCTTACTCTGTAGTAAATTCACCATTTTCTGCTTTAATCCGATAGCCTATGCAAAAATCTGTTCACTTCCGAGTTGATCCAAAACTCGCCCACGTTCTAGGCGAAAACTACACGTCGAGTGAAAAAGCACTCAAAGAACTCATCGACAATGCATGGGACGCCGAGGCTACCGAAATATATGTCACAGTTCCAAACATCCTCACAGATTCCCCCATCATCGTGCAGGACAACGGGAGCGGCATGAAGACGGGGGAGGTCGAGGCCGAATACCTAAATATCGCCAGCCCGCGATTTAGTCGCAAGGGTGATCGCACCCCCAATCTCAACCGCACCGTCAAAGGCCGCAAAGGCATAGGCAAGTTCGCAGGACTCATCCTTGCCAGTGAGATGGAACTTATCACCCAAGCTGCCGGGAAGCGCACCCGAGTCCTCATCTCCAAACCTCTTCTGATGGAGGCTCTTGGCGACCTGGAGAAAGTGCCCCTGCCACTCAATGTCGCCGACTTAGATACAGCGGATGCTACGGGGACTACCATCACCCTGCGAAACCTCAATCCCAAGCTCTCGCACATCCAGCCGGACAAGCTCAAAGAGCTACTTGCACTCGATTATGGCCGGGAACCTTCCTTCGTCATCTTTGTGAATGGGGAAAGAGTCTTCCACCACGACATTCAGGGCGAGAAATTTCAGACGGAAATCACGCTCCCTAATGGGCAAACCGCCAGCATCTCCTACACCATTGCTGACAAACCCCTACCCGGTAAAAAATCAGGACTCAATGTTCGTGTTGGCGGCAAAAGTATTGGTAAGCCCCATCTATTCGGCCTCGAAAACGACGACGCCCTCTCCGACCGACTACGCCGCCGTATCGTCGGAGAAATTAACCTCCCCGCAGACTCCCTGGAACTCACGGCCGCTGGAGGCGATGTCATCGAGAGCGACAAGGGCTTCGAAATGCTGATGCAGGCCATGCCTGCTGAACTAAAGCAG
>DMMK01000422.1 GCA_003453085.1 Verrucomicrobiales bacterium | reverse complement strand
GACTTGAAGATCTCCCGTGATGGCCGGGAATCCAGGTCGGGCGGCGAGTAAACGGCGGAGGTCCGCTTCGTGTTCAAAGACTTGGCCATTAAATAATTTGGCTTCGGAGTGAGGCTTAACAAAAACGGGAAATCGGCCTTCGTTCAAGACGTCATTCAGCGTGGTTACTTGGCAAGTACGACCCAAGAATGAAAGCAGGCTGGTTGGTGCAGAGTCCTGCTGTGGGGGGAGTTTGCCGAGTTGAATCAAGGCCGCCCGCACAGTCCCCATTCCGCCGACAACGACCGTAGCGGTACTCAAGGCTAGGCGTTTGAGTTCTTCACGGTGGAAGTATCTCACTTCGAATCCCAGCAATTCAAAGCCCTTGGCCGCCACTGCGCCGTGAGCGCTGTAAGGTTGGCCTTTTAGATCGGTCTGAACATAGGCAATGGGTTGCATGAAGGTGCAACCCTGCGGAGGCGTTTTCACCTAGCAACCAGATCGTGCCGGGAATTTCAGTTCAACACGCTGCAGACCATCATGCAGGACCACGAAGACCTCGTTCAAGACTTGCTTTCACCAATGTCACCCCCGTCATGATACGGCAAGCCGTCCAACGGTTGGATAACGCTCTGGATGGATAGTGGTTGATCTATGAAGACAGGGGCTGCTCATCATAGTTCGAGCTGGGGTTGACTCCACGCTCTTTGCCCTTAGCTCTTTCCCCCTTTTTGACCCATGAAACTCCTCCTTGATACGCTCCGCGCTGGCACTGGCTACCTGGAGAAGCATGGCGTGGATGAGGCGCGGCTGAACATGGAGCATCTGCTGGCCCATGTGCTGGGCTGCCGCCGACTGGATCTTTACCTGCGGTTTGGTGAGATGCTGCAGGAGGTGGACCTGGAAAAGCTGCGAGGACTGACCAAACGCCGGGCTGAAGGGGAGCCTTTGCAGCACCTGCTGGGCACGGTGGACTTTCTGGGGAACGAACTCGTCAGCGACCATCGGGCGCTGATCCCCAGGCCCGAGACGGAGTATCTGTGTGACCTTTTGATCAAACACTATGGCAAAAATCCGCCGGCGCGTGTTCTGGACATGGCCACGGGCTCGGGCTGCATCGGCCTGACGCTGGCCTGTGCCTGGAAGGACAGTGAAGTTATGCTGGCCGACATCTCGGAGGAGGCTCTGGATCTCGCCCGGCTGAATACCAGCCGCCTGGGGCTGGAGCGGGTGCAGATTCTGCGCAGTGATCTTTTTGAAAAATTGAACGGCCCTTTTGACCTCATCGTCAGCAACTTGCCTTACATCCCCAGTGGCGAGATTCCAGCCCTGAGCCGGGAAGTGCGACGGGATCCGGTGCTGGCGCTGGATGGCGGTCCGGATGGGCTGGACATTGTGAGGCGCTTTTTGGCCGATGCCCCGGCCAAGCTGGCACCCGGCGGTCGGATTGCGCTGGAGGTGGGACATGACCAGGGACACACCACGGCCCAGCATGCCAGCGGCCTGGGCTATGGTGGGGCCGAAGTGCGGGCCGATCTGGCTGGAATCGAGCGTTTCGTGTTCGCTAACACCCCTTTGGCTGATTGATTTCACTTTTTTTTCAAAAAAGTGTAACTGCATTTTGCCAATGCGGTAATCCCCTATGTCTGCGAGGCTTGTCGCAAGGAAACGGCTTTCACGGTAGCTTTTTCCGGTGGCAAGCCTCGTGGGCGTCGCTCTCTCAATGAGGCGAATCTTCCTGCTTGCGCATGAGCCTCCCCGGCGCACTTACACGGGAAACATGGAAAAACTTATCGTTCACGGCGGCGCACCTCTGAAAGGTCGCGTAAACATCAGCGGCAGCAAGAACTCCTCCCTGCCCATTTTGGCGGCGACATTGCTGACCAAAGACACCTGTACCATCCGGCGCGTCCCGGATCTCAGTGATACCAATTACATGGTTCGCATCCTGGGGGAACTGGGTGCTGAAGTGGAACGAGCCAGCGGCGTGGTGGTAGTGAAAGCGGAAAAAATCAAGTCCGTAGCCCCTTATGAACTCGTACGGAAGATGCGCGCCAGCATCTGCGTGCTGGGGCCCCTCACTGGCCGCCTGAAGAAGTGCACCGTCTCCCTGCCTGGGGGCTGCGTCATCGGAGACCGCCCCGTAGATCTCCACCTCAAAGGCCTGGAAGCTCTGGGTGCCATCATCACGGTGGATGGTGGGGACATCAGTGTGAATGCCAAGAAAGGCTTCAAAGGCGGTCCCATGAATCTCATGGGCAAGCATGGTTCCACGGTGCTGGGGACGGATAATGTCATGATGGCCGCTACCCTGGCCAAAGGGGTGACGGTCATCGAAGGCGCAGCCGCTGAACCTGAGGTGGAAGACCTGGCCAACTTCCTCATCAAGATGGGCGCGAAGATTGAGGGCGCAGGTACGAACCGCATCACGATTGAAGGCGTCAAAGAACTGCATGGGGCTGAACACACTGTGATCCCAGACCGCATTGAGGCCGGTACCTTTCTCTGCGCCGGGGCCATGATCGGCGATGGCATTACGCTGAAGCGGGTGATGCCTGAGCACATGACCGCCGTGACGGACATGCTGAAGAAGTGCGGTTTCCCGATTGAGATTGGCAAGGATAGCATCAGCATCGCGCCGAATCCTGACGCCAAGGGTTTTGATCTCACCACTCTTTGTTATCCCGGTTTCCCGACGGACATGCAGGCCCAGTTTTGCGCCCTTGCCTGTGCCATCAGCGATACCAGCACCATCACGGAGACCATCTTCCCGCAGCGCTTCATGCATGTGGCTGAAATGAAGCGCATGGGGGCGAACATTGACCTCCAGGGGGCCACGGCTCGCATCCGTGGCGGCAACGCCCTCAAAGGTGCCCCCGTCATGGCCAGCGACCTTCGTGCCTCAGCCGCCCTCGTGCTCGCGGGCCTGATCGGCAGCGGCAAGACCGAGGTCAACCGCCTCTATCACATCGACCGTGGTTACGAGCACCTCGATGACAAACTCGCTGGCCTGGGCGCTCAGTTGGAACGGGTGAAGGAGTGAGATTGTTTTTATCAGAAGTAGGGTGCCATACTTCGGAGGGCCAATTGAATGAGGACGCTGTTGTTTACCGTTGGTCGTCTGGAGTTTGTTGGCTCAGGAAAATTTATGATTGCCGGGCGCAATTGCCGGGACGAATTGCGGCGGGGTGATCGGTTATGTGTCCACAATCCGGCTGATAAAGGATCGGAGGTGGTGTTTTGCGTCGAAGAAATCACCCTATACAACCGCACCGTTGAAGCCGTTGATCATGGGCACACAGCAGGGCTGTTTTTCCCAAATGAACTCGCCAACAAAGTGCGTTTGGGCGATGAACTTTGTGGCCTCGCTGAGACTTGATAACCCCTCGCCAAGTGAAACGCGTTGCCATTCACTTGGCTTGAGCCTTCTTAAAACTTCATCGCCCGCAGGGCAGGCAGATCAATCATGATGTTCTGGCTGCGCATGAGGGTTTCCCCAACCAAAAGTGCGTCAGCACCGGCTTCGGCCAGGCGGGCGGCATCGGCGGGGGATTTGATACCGCTTTCGGAGACGAGGAGGATGTCATCGGGCACTTCCTCAGCCAGGGCTTCGGTGGTGGCCATGTCCACAGTGAAACTTTTGAGGTTACGATTGTTGACGCCGAGGATGCGGACGTCGGTGTCCAGGGCGCGCTCCAGTTCGGGCAGGTCGTGGACTTCCATCAGCACATCGAGCTGGAAGGTGTGGGCGATATCCAGAAGCTTGACGAGTGTGTCCTGGTCCAGCGCGGCGACGATGAGCAGGATGGCATCGGCACCGGCAACGACGGCTTCATAGATCTGCGCTTCGTGGATGATGAAGTCTTTGCGCAGGCAGGGGATGTCCACCTGTTCGCGGATCAGCGAGAGGTATTCCAGGCGGCCCTGGAAGTACTTTTCATCGGTGAGGATGGAGAGGGCCGTGGCTCCTGCTTTCTCGTAACCACGGGCGATGGTGAGGGGATCAAAATCGGCGGAGATGGTGCCGACGGAAGGGGAAGCGCGCTTCACTTCGGCGATCATCCCCAGGCGAGTCGGATCCAGGCGGAGGGCGTCTTCCAAAGAACGAAAATCATCACGCAGGGTGGCCGCAGCACGCAGCATGTCCATGCGAGGCAGCAGTTTCTCCACTTCGAGGCGCTTGTGCGCGATGATTTCGTCCAGCTTATTCATAGGGGGGCGGAAGATGGGGGCGATCTGGCGACGTGCAAGTTGCACCTTGCACGGTATTTTCTCAGTAAAAAGTTAGACAGAGGTGGCTCAGGGTTGCACCTCGCAGGCAGACATTTATTTTGAATCTCTGACTGCCCTATGAAGATCGCCTCAAAACCTTTCCGTGTCGGCATTGTCGGCGCCGGTCCTGCTGGTGCCACGCTGGCTTGTTTGCTCGCCAAAGAAGGCGTGGACGTCGTGTTCTTCGATGACGGGAAGCGCCCGGACATGGTGGTGGGAGAATCCCTGGTGCCGCGTCTGGTCAATGTCTTTCGCCGCCTGGGCATCGAGGATGAGGTGGCCAAACTGGGAACTTACAAGCCGGGGGTAACGTGGATCTTTGATGAAAACGATGCGCTGGAGCTTTCCTTCACCGCCATGCGCGGGGTGCTGCCAACCTACGCCTACAATGTGCATCGTCGCCCCTTTGACGACCTCGTCCATCAAACGGCACTGGATGCTGGGGCGCGGTTTGTTCCCTGCGACGTGAAGCTGGAAGTCGGCCTAACCGAACGTGGTGAAAAAGTGCCGCGTCTTAGCGCCGCCACCCTGGCCCTGGTGCCTGACTGGAATGGCAAGCAGCCGGACCTACTGGTGGATGCCAGCGGCCGCCGCCGTTTGTTTGCAAAACTGCTAGGCCTTAAGGCCGCCATTGGTGATCGCAAAGATGTCTCTCATTTTGCCCATTACGAAAACTGCACCATGCCTGTCCCGGCGGGCCAGACGGTCATCACTCGTCTGAAGCACGGCTGGTCCTGGCGCATCCCTCTCCTGCATGCCCTGAGCATCGGGGTGGTTTTTGACAAGGAGCATGCGAAGCAATACGGCAAGACACCGGAGGAACAGCTGGAGGCCGTGATTGACCAGAATAAGCCGCTGGCCGATGCCTGCCCTAACCGCAAGCGTATCACACCAGTGACCACTTACGCGAACTATCAGCTCATCTCAGACCGTGGCCATGGAGATGGATGGGTGAGCGTGGGAGATGCCTTTGGTTTTGTGGATCCCATGCTGTCTCCGGGGCTCTGCATGGCCATGACTTCCGCTGAGATGTTGGCGGATGCGATTTTGCAAAACCGCCAGGACGACTGGGACCGCGCTTTCCAAAATTACCTCGACTGGTTCCGTGACATGCTGAATGCGTGGCAGGAGCTGGTGGACATGTTTTATGGCGGGCAAATTTTTGCCCTTCAGCGCACCGGCACCAAGATTTCCCAGATGTTCCCCGGCAAGATCAGCATGGTGATGCAGCGGCACTTTGAAAAAAACATCTCCGGCATGGCAGGCGGTGGTCTGACGAATCATCCCTATAGCCGGAACTTGCTGCGCTTCATGACACGCTTTGCCATCTATGGCGAGGAGCCGGCAGACTACGCGGTGGTGTGACGCCTGCGCCAAAAGGCCAACCATAAGCCGCCGATGAGGCCCCACAGGCCCAAGGCGGCAAATCCTAGCAAAGAGGCCGCCAGGGCATTGACTTTGCCGATGTCTGCCTGCCCGCCTAGCCACTCCACCAGCAGACCTTCACGCACGCCGATGCCACTGAGAGTGATGGGCAGGGAAGCGATGGCATCCACGACGGGCATCAGCCCCAGCAGGCTGGGCAGTGAAACATCCGTGCCCAGCGCGCGGGCTGCCGCCCAGTAAGCAGCATAGGCGCAGGCGGTGCCCAGGGCCGAGACGGCAAAGCCGGAGAATAACCAAGGATGCCGAAACGTGCCCGCATAGATCGGTGCCGCCTTGGCCGAGAGCCAGCGCAGGCCGGGGATGCGGCCAAAGACCCGCTGCAGCCAGGGTTCCATGATGACTCCCAGCCCCAGGAAGGATAATCCCGTGAAGGCCAGCAAGGCGATGTCGGCGGTGGCCAGCACCCCCTCCGGCAACCCTGCCTGCCGCGAAAACAGGCCATAGAGAATGACTCCGCCAAAAAGCCCGCCGATGTGGTCCAGCACCAGCGAGCCGACGATGGCTCCACGTCGTTCCGGGAATGTTCGGGAAAGCAGCAGCAGCCGGATGCCGTCTGCCCCAATGGGGCCGAGGAAGTAAAGATTGAAAAAATCGGCAAACAGCGTCAGCCGTAGCAATTCCCCATAGCGCGCCTTCACTCCATAAACTCGCAGGAACCACCACCACCGCCCCGCCCAGCCCAGGACGGAAAGCCCGCCGAGGAGGAATGCCAGGGCGAGCCATGCAGGATCTATGGCAGACCAGGAGAGTTCCGCCGCCCCCTCCTGCCTCAGTTTTCGCAGCACCCACAGCATCAGCCCCACGGCGAGGGCTGCACGGAGCAGGAGAAAAAGGTGGCGGGTGCGCATGCGAGATACCGACCTTAGTCAACCCTGCCTCGAAATCCAAACGGCAAGTGCCATGAAGCATCTTTTGGCCCGCTTGACCTTTGACCTGCCCTCATCCCCGTGCATCTCTACGGGCTTCCTTTTTTAGCCCTTTTCCCCGACCATGTCCGTTCCTACCCCCCCACGCACCATTCACATCGGCCTCGCAGGACTGGGGAACGTGGGTGCAGGTGTCTTTAAAAACCTGATGCAAAATGGCGATCTCATCCGCCAGCGCACCGGGGCGGACATCCGGGTAAAGCGCGTAGTGGTGAGGGATCTCCAGCGTCCCCGGGATGTGGTGGTGCCAGAAGCCATGCTTTCTACGCAGTGGCAGGACCTCATCACTGACGAAGAGATCCAGGTGGTGGTCGAGCTCATCGGTGGCACCACCACGGCCTATGATCTGGTGTGCGCAGCGCTGCGGGCCAAAAAAATCGTGGTCACGGGTAACAAGGCCCTGCTGGCCGAGCGCGGGCAGGAACTGTTTGCTCTGGCGGAGCAGTGCGGCGTGCCCATCTATTTTGAAGCGGCTGTCGCAGGTGGCATCCCGATCATTCAGGTGCTGCAAGAAGGGCTGGTAGGAAACCGCATCCTGTCCATCCACGGCATCATCAATGGCACCTGCAACTACATCCTCACCCGCATGTCCCAGGCCGGTCTCAGCTATGAGGACGCCCTTCGCGAAGCTCAAGAAAAAGGTTATGCAGAGGCCGATCCCACATTGGATGTTAGCGGCTGGGATGCTGCGCACAAGGCCATCATCCTGGCCTCGCTGAGCTATGGTTTCTGGATTCCGACTCCCTGTGTGCATGTGGAAGGGGTGGACACGATCGACATCGTGGACTTCAAATTTGCCAAGCGTCTGGGTTACACCATCAAGCTGCTTTCCGTGATCCGTGCCGACGAGCAGGGCCTGGTGGAGGTGCGTACACAGCCGACGCTGGTACCGCTTTCTCACGTGCTGGCAAACGTCAGCGGCAGCTTCAATGCGGTCCTGGTGAATGGCGACATCGTGGGCGAAACGCTCTTTTATGGCCGTGGGGCCGGGCAGGACCCGACGAGCAGCAGCGTCATCAGCGATCTTTGTGAAGCCGCTGCCGTGTTGGTCTATGGCGCGCGCCACAGCGGCTTCGTCCCGCATGGCCTATATGGAAAGAGCAAGCCCATTGAGGACACTGTTTCCCATTATTACCTGCGCCTGACCGTGGACGATGTGCCCGGGGTGCTAGCCCAGGTATCCACTGTGCTGGGGCAGCGAAACATCGGCATCTCCTCCATGATCCAGCCCGAGGATCTGGAAGACACCAGTGGTAGCACCAGCCTGGTGCTGATGCTGCATGATGCGAGCCTGGGCGATATGTTGAAGGCTTTGGATGCCCTCTGCTCACTCGCCTGCGTGCGTGGTAAACCGAGCTGGATGCGGGTGGAGACCTTGCAGGGTTAATTCGCCCCTACTTCAGCTTGGTCCACACAATGTCGGTGAACAGGTCGCCATTGCGATCCACCTGCACCTGGGCCACCCAGGGGTCAAAGCCCAGCATCATCGCACGAGAGCACACGCTGTCGTGGTCGGTGTGGGTGAGGGGCGGGGCAGGCTTGGGCTCCAGGCTGGCATTGATGTGCACCAGCATGTTGATTTCAGAACTTCGGGCCTCCAGGTCCTTGGTTCCGTGCCGCTGCGTGGTGTGGTAGCAGCGGGATCCGGTCTCGATCAGCCATTTCTCCACATGGCGTTCCCCGTATTCGGCGATGTCTGTCGGTGTCAGCATGGCGCATGGTGGGTTGAGTTTTGTTCAGTTTCTCGACCTCACGGTCTTTTTTTGGAACTGAATTATCTCAGGTTTTACCATGAGGCGATTTGCAACGCAATGCTTAGGTTTCAGGCATCTTGCAAAAAAAATCAGGGCGAACCACTCGGTCCGCCCTGAAATCTTTCGAAGGTCACCAACAGCCAGAAGACAACCCACTATCTGAAATTCGTCACTGAGTCCGCCTTTGCGTACCTCAATGTGCTGTGATCATAACCGATCCATTTTCAGATGCGTCAGCTCCCGGTAAGAGGCTTGTAAGGAGTGTGTCAGAATCGCTCCCACACCTCATTGCCCCACGCAGTACAGCTTGTCCTGGGTGCGGATGAAGAGGCAGCCATTGGCAGCGGCGATGCTGCTGCGGCAGCTTGCGGCGTCGCCATTCGGTTTGCTGCCATTGCCCATTTCATTCATGCTCAGAAGCTCAAAGCTGTCACCACCCGCTTTCACCACATAGACCTCGCCCCAGAAATTGGTCATGTAGATCTTGCCATCGGCCACGGTGGGGCTGCTTTCAAACTTGGCCTTGCTACCGGTTTCACCGGTCCAGATCACCTTGCCCGTTTTTGGCTCCACACGGCTCACCGTGCGGCGGCCACTGTCCAGAACGTAAAAGCTGCCTTCATAGAAGGCGGGCGTGGAAACATCCG
Organism: Verrucomicrobiales bacterium; assembly: GCA_003453085.1. GTDB lineage: Bacteria > Verrucomicrobiota > Verrucomicrobiia > Verrucomicrobiales > Verrucomicrobiaceae > Prosthecobacter. The sequence continues at coordinate 4,087 of DMMK01000422.1, read as the reverse complement.
TGGTCACTTCCTTCGGGTTGCTGGTCCACAGCGGCGGCACATCCTGGCCCTTGCTGTCCAGCGGCATGGCAAACACCGGAGAATTTTTCGGCGCACAGACAAGCGCGATGCCATCGCCGACGACAGGCGAAGGCACGAGACGGAAGAATTTGTTATACCCTTCACCCGCGAGGTTCCAGGTGGCCAGCCGTGCGTATTCAGCACCAGTAGCAGCATCATGCAGGGTCAAGGTGTCGCCGCCGGAAATCAGCATCACCCGCTTGCCACCATGCGTGGTGAAAACAGGGGAGCTGAAGGCTTCCAGCGATTCCACTTCCGCAGGTGTTTTGCGCAGCTGCTTCCACACATCTTTGCCCGTCGCAGGATCCACGGCCAAGATGTAGCTGGTCATGTCCTTGCCTGGAGTGCCTTTGGGGAAACCCTGAAACTCAAAGGTCTCATTGCGCTGTAGCACCTGGATGTACAGCTTGCCGCCATCCATCATCGGGCTGCTGCCATAGGTCCACTGGGTGGCAAAAGCACCGTGGGTTTCCTTGAAATCGCGCTTCCACTGGAGGTTGCCATCGAGGTCAAAGCTGGCCGCCACCGCATCCGCAAACAGGAACACCACACGCTCTCCATCCGTCACGGGAGAAGGGCTGGCGAGGTTGCTCTTGTTGTCCCATTGCAGTCCACCTTCAGAGACCACCTTGCGCCACAGCTCCTTGCCTGTTTTTGCATCATAGCACAGGCCCACGAGCTGCTGCTTGTCCACGATCGGTGCCGTGATGAAAACTTTGTCTCCCCACACCACCGGTACGGAGGCCGAGATGGCAGGCACATCCACCGCCCATTTTACGCCTTCGGTTTTGCTGAACTTCGCGGGCAGATTTTTCTCCGGGCTGGAGCCGTCCAGATTCGGGCCACGCCAGTTGGGCCAGTTTTCAGCATTGGCAAAGGAAGCCGCAAGGGCAAAGGCGAGGAAGAAGGGCAGTTTCATGCGATGGACAGGGAAACGAAAACGAACCCAGTTGTCGAGATGTTTCGACCACCCTGCAACCGTGGCATTTGTTCCCCCCTTCATCTACAGACCCAACCCCTCATTTTGCCACCTCGGCCTCAATGACCTCACCGCCCAGCGGCACCACCAGCCCTTCCCGCACTAGGTCAAAGGCCTTGCCACGCAAAGACGCATGCATGTAGAGCTTTTGTTTGCGGCCCTTCAGCTTGCGCCGCACGTCGGCCATGATTTCTTCGCTTACACCATCCTGGAAATCGGCGAACCAGTAAATTGTATCCGCATCCAGGACCTCATTGGACATCAGCGCCACCTGGGTTTGCGAGGTTCCGTTGAAGTTGATGAAGTAGGTCCCGGGCCTTTTGGCTAGGCGTTCGTAGATCGGTGCCAGCGGCATGGGCTGCCCGGGGTCATAGGTCAGTTTGCGCCGCTCTTCCTCGCTCATCTTCAAGGAAGCTGTGCCCTGCCAGTTTTGCCAAAAGGTCGCAAAGACCTCTCCCTCGGCTTTCCGCACCTTATCATCCACACGTCCTTTGGCTTCTCGCAGGCCGCAGCCATAATGCATGACCAGTACGCTCTGGCGGGCGATTTTATCCAGTTCACTCACCACGGCAGGGAGGTATCGCGTCATGGAACGAGAGACATCAATCACCACCGCGATCTTGCGGGTGTTTTTCAGTTCCATGCCAAACATGGTGATCGGCTGAAAAGTCATGCCCGGCATGTTGCCCCGCCCCATCCCAGATCCTGTTCCCGTGCCAAAACCCGCACTGGAAAGCCCCATGCCTCGCCCCAAAGAGGCCTTACTCCCCAGGAGCGAGGTTGAGTCCGGAATGTCCAGCAGTTCTGGAGGGGCATCCGGCAGTGTGATTCCTGAATTCAGGCTTGTGGAAACTAGGCGTTGTTTGGGCAACTTCTGCTCCATCCTCGTGCGCCGCTTTTGCTGCACTTTATACTCTAAAGCCTGAGAAGCTGCGGCACCACTTTTCGAACCGCCACCTGGAAGGAAATCCACCTGCACAGGTGGGCGGGCCACGCTCAATACCATCCACCCAGCGATGGCCAAGATCACGGCGTGAATGCCCACGGAAACAAGCAAAGAACCGCCACCCATCCGCTGCCAGAGAGCTTTTAGGCGCGGCTCTTTCGGAGACGATGCGGGTGCAAGAGATGTAGGACATGGGTCGGCGGCAAAAGAAGCTGGTTCCTCGGCCTCGTTCCATCCTGCCTCGGGGGGAAAAGACATGGGATGTTCACTCATTCCCTCACGCTAGGCCGTTGAATCCAGGCGGTAAAAAATACCTTGGCAACGAATCCGCCACGCAGCCCCCGAGGCCCAATGGCGATGAGCAATTTCGCATCACACCCTGGCCTCCCAGGGACAACATTCATCCCATCAACGCAGGTTCACCGCGCCGCCATCAATGGGATAGGCGCTGCCCGTGATGAAGCCCGCCTCGTCGCTGCACAGATACAGGGCCAGGGCCGCAATCTCGGATGGCTGCGCCATGCGGCCGATGGGCTGGGCCTCGCTGAGTTTTTGGAACATTTCCGCTTCCTGCCCTGGATACGTTTTGGCCAGATAACCATCCACAAACGGCGTGTGCACACGCGCCGGGTTGATGCAGTTGCAGCGGATGCCCTGCTTGATGAAATCCTTGGCCATCGAGTAGGTCATGGTCAGCACCGCCCCCTTGGTCATGGAGTAGGCAAAACGATCCGCCAGCCCCATCTCCGCAGCAATGGAGCACATATTCAGCACCACGCCCCCGCCCTGGGCCACCATTCTCTCAATGGCGGCCTGGGAGCAATTGAACACCCCTTTGATGTTGATCTGGTAAAGCCGGTCCATGTCCGCCTCCGTGGTGGTCAAGACGGTGCCGATGTGGGCGATGCCCGCATTGTTCACCAGGATGTCCAGCCGTAGACGACGGACGCTGATGTCATCAAAGACCTTTTTCACCTCGGCGTGATCCCCCACATCGCAGGCCATGGCCCGCGCGCTGCCACCTTCCGCCACAATTTGATCCACGGTCACCTGGGCAGATTCCAGTTTCAGATCCAGCACCTCCACATGGGCCCCCTGACGGGCAAAAAGCAGAGCAATGGCCTGGCCGATGCCAGAGCCTGCACCTGTGATGACAGCGGTTTTATGAGCGAGAGAAAACATGGGAAAGGGAGAAATGGTAGGTGGATACGTGGGTTGGGAAATCAAAATACAGCGCCAACGGCCCACTTCTAACCCTCAGCGGCCCACCTTGAGTCTTAAAGTTACTTTCACACCGCGTCGCTTGACTCCCGTTTCATCACCGCCACCCTTGCAGACTCTATGGCAAAAGTTCTCATCATCGGCGCAGGCGGCGTTGGCCGCGTGGTCACTCACAAATGCGCTCAGCTCCCAGACGTGTTCAGCGAGATCATGCTCGCCTCCCGGACCAAATCCAAGTGCGACAGCATCGCGGCGGAATTGAGCCGCCCCATCCAGACCGCCGCCGTGGATGCGGACAATGTGCCGGAGCTGGTGAAGCTGCTGAAGGAATTTCAGCCGAAGGTAGTCATCAATGTGGCTCTTCCTTACCAGGATCTCACCATCATGGATGCCTGCCTCGAGGCTGGCGTGCATTACATTGACACCGCGAACTACGAGCCTCGCGACGTCGCCAAGTTTGAGTACCACTGGCAGTGGGCCTACCAGGAAAAATTCAAGGCCGCTGGCCTCACCGCCCTTCTCGGCTGCGGCTTCGACCCAGGCGTGACCAATGTTTACACCGCCTACGCCCTGAAGCACCACTTCAGCAAGATTGATACGCTGGACATCCTCGACTGCAATGCAGGCGATCACGGCAAGGCCTTTGCCACCAATTTCAACCCTGAGATCAACCTCCGCGAAGTCACTGCCAATGGCCGTTACTGGGAAAACGGCGCCTGGGTGGAAACCAAGCCGCTCGAAATCAAACGCAGCTTTCCCTTCCCGGACGGCATCGGCCCCAAGAACATCTATTGCCTCTATCATGAGGAGCTGGAGTCTCTGACCACCCATTTCGACATCCGCCGCGCCCGCTTCTGGATGACCTTTGGCGACGCCTACAT
>DMMK01000270.1 GCA_003453085.1 Verrucomicrobiales bacterium | reverse complement strand
CGCGCAGCTTCTTTTCGATCTTCCAATAAAGGTCCACCCCCTGGCCGCTGCCGGAGGCAGAAGCGGCGATCTCCAGCAAGCCGCTGACGGCCCCGACGGCGGGGTCGGAGAAAGGAGTGACGAGTTCCACCAGGGCCTCGGGGTGGAAATCCTGGCGGGCATCGCACAAAACGACCACCGGATACCGGCAGGAAGGCACGGCTTCATTCAGCGCGGTGGCCTTGCCTCGCTGCTGGGGGTGGCTCATCACCCGGAGACGGGGATCTCCCAGCGCGGCCACCTTTTCAGCCGTAGCATCCGTGCAGCCATCGCAGAAGACGACGATCTCCAGCTCACCGGGCCAGCGGCAGGCCAGCAGGTTGCACAGGCGGTCCTGGATACGAGACTCTGCATTGTAAACGCTCATCACCACACTGATGCCAGACGGCAGGCTTCCATCCGCCGAGACGGGGCTGGATTTCACCCGGGCGAGAAGGCCCATCAGCACCGGGTAACCGACGTGCGCGTAGGCGATGAGCAGCAGGCAGGTGAGCAGGAGCAGCAGCCACATGAGCTCAGTTCTTGCGGGCCAAAACCAGATACTGCCCACCCGCAGGCAGCTTGCAGAGAGCGGGTTCCAGTGGGCGCAGGAACTTCAGGCTGGCGGGAAAGACAAAAAGATAGTCGCGCAGCACGATGCTGAAACCGGCCGCCTTCATCTGCCCAGCGGCCTCACCTGGGAAAAGCATGATGGCATCGCGGTCAAAAGGCACGCGGCTCATCAGCAGATGCACGATGGGGTTCCACTTGTTGTTCTCCCAAAAAGCAAACCAGCCGCCGGGCTTCACGCTCTGATAAACGCGGCGGAAGGCCTCGGCTCGAGCAGCGACCGGGATGTGATGGAAGACGCCGTTGCAGAAGGCGAGGTCGAAGTGGTCTTTCGGCAGAAGGTCCGGCTCATGCACAAAGGCGTAGTTGCCGTTCGGGTGGTCCTTGGCCGCCTCAGCCACGGATTCACTGGAGGGATCGTAGCCAATGTACTGATCCAGATGCAGTCCCTCCATCAGCAGCGAGGCGGAGGTGCCCGTGCCGCAGCCAAAGTCCAGGCAGGTGCGCGGGTGCGCACCTTGCGCGCTGAGGCGGTCCTTCAGCCAACGGATGCGGGTTTCGGCAAAGTACTCCTTGGTCTCCCCGGTGAATTTTAAGCCACGGTTCAGGGCGGCATCGTAGTCGCCCGCGTAGGCATCGAATTCAGCGGCAGGAGAGTCGGGCATGATGGATGAATCTTTGGTTAGGCCTTCAAAGCCCAGTCCAGGAGGGCTTGAGCATCTTTCCAGACACCGCCTTCGGTATCATTGAGCACGACGACGATGCGGCGGCGGCCATTGCGCTCCCCGCTGGCCACCAGGCAATAGCCGGCGGCATCGGTGTAGCCTGTTTTCATGCCGTCGCAGTAGCCTGCGCTGCGCAGCACCCGGTTGGTGTTGGAGAGTTCCGTCACGCGACCATTGGGCCACTTGAAGCTGTACCTTTGCAGCTTCACGATCTCGCGGATCTCGGGCCTCACGTCGCAGGCCTTGGCGATGCGGCTGAGATCCCGGGCGGTGCTGAAGGGCTCGTCATCATTGCGGGAAGGCAGGCCGTGGGGGTTCACGTAATGGCTGTCCTGCAGGCCGAGAGCGAGGCACTTTTCGTTCATCTTGGCGGCAAAGGCCTCGACACTGCCCGCATTGTCACGGGCCAGGGCCTGGGCGATGTCGTTGGAGCTTTTCACCAGCATGGCGGTCAGCAACTGGCGGCGGGTGAACTGCTCGCCCACCTTCAAGCCGAGGCGCACGGGGGAGCACTGGGTATCGCTCAGCTCCACGGTCACGATTTTGTCCAGATCGCCCGCTTCCACCACCAGCAGGGCGGTGAGCAGCTTGGTGGTGCTGGCGATGGCCCCACGCTTGTCAGGGTTCTTTTCAAAGAGGATCTCATCCGAGGCGGCATCCACCACGATGACGCGGTCCGCACTGACCTGGGGGATGGGGCCGCGCAGCTCGCGGATCTCCACCTCATGGCGCACGCGCTTGGTTTTTTCCACCTCAACGGCGAGTTGCTTCTGCAAAAGGGCAACGCTTTTTTCCTTGGCAAGGAGGTCCAGGCGGTTGCCTTCCATCACCTGCTTTTCCTTGGTGAGGGCGAGCTCGCGCTGGATGATGGCGGCCTCCTTTTTGTTGACCTCGTCTTCGCGCCACTGGAGTTTCAGTTCGCGCTGGGGGTCTTCACAACCGGTGAGGGGCAGCAGGGCCAGCAGAGCGATCCACCGGCGGAGTGTGGTTTTTGGGAAAGTGGTCATATCACAGTTCAGCCAGGAGTTCCTTCAACCGAGCGGCAGGCCACTGCCCAGGAGCGTTCGCCTCGCCAAGATAGCCGTAGTTGAGCAGGCTGCCACACTTTGCAAGGACCAACCGCGAGACTCGCCCCAAAGGTCCCATGCCCATGCTGGAAAGTCGCAGGCGATGAACCTCCGAAGTGAGGGTGATGAGGCGGTTCAAATCTGCCGAACTGTTGAGAAAGGTGGCCAGCTTCACGGCATCCAGCCCGGCAGGCTGGGCGAAGTTGATGGCACCACGCAGGACTTCCTCCCCCGGGGTGGCCTGGAAATCATGGAAGGAACCGATGACGCGCACGCCCATGCCCTGGGCCTTTTGCACCAAGGAACGCATGTCCATGGCGCTGCGCAGCTCGATATCCATGAGGGTGGCGAGGTCCAGAAGAGGCTCCAGCTGGGCGATGCGACCGGCGGCGGCTTCACTGCCCTGCCCGCCTTCGGCGGGATGGCGGGCCGTCAGCAAAATGGGCGTGCTGTTTCCAGCCAGGGCGGTGCGAATTTCAGCCACCGGAGTTTTCAGCGTATCGAGACGGAGCTCGATGACATCGCAGGAAGCCTCACGCTGGGCGGGGGACAGGGAGGCCCAGAGCTGGAGTGTGCCCGGATCTGGGATGACCCCGACGGTGAGAGGCCGCGAGGAAAGGAGCAGGTTGCTCGAGGAAAGGAGTTGAGGCATTTGCTAGGTTTGTTATAATTTTAATAGAATTAAAGTAATCGTGTAGGATAGTAATACTCAGATTATGATTGGCCGCCGACAGGAAATCAATTTGCAGCTCACTCAGTTGCTGGACAGCGCATTGCTGATCTTTTGCCTCTGGCTGGCCTATTTTCTTCGATCCTCGGTCTTCGCCCATGTGTGGCCGGACTTGGTGGAAATCCCGCCGATGGAAAAGCTGTACTGGATCATGGCTGTGGTGGGTCCGTTCACGCCGCTGGTGCTGGAGGCACGGGGCTTTTACACGCATCTCTATCACAAGTCGCT
>DMMK01000226.1 GCA_003453085.1 Verrucomicrobiales bacterium | reverse complement strand
AGGTAGCCCGCTCAGTCCCTGAGCGGATGGCGGTGCCGATGGGTGGCAGACCTGCGCCTGAATGAAGACGCACGCGTGGGGTGCCATCGGCGCGGTGAGCCTGGAAAGGAAGGATACCAAGGGGCTTCGAGGCGCTGACCGCTCAGGGACTGAGCAGGCTACCTTTCTGACCGCTCAAGGGACTGAGCGGGCTACCTGCCGACCACGATGGAAATCCTGGGGCGTCTTCAAGCCCGAACTTACCCGGTCCTGGGTATCTTTGCTTTGCTTGCGGACCAGGGAGAGTTCATGAATGGGGGGCAATGCCGAAACCCAAATCCATCGCTGGCACACGCATCCGGGCGGAGGTGATCCGGCTCGTTGGGCGGATCCCGGCGGGGAAGTTCACGACCTATGGCTCCATCGCAGTGCACATGAATGTGGCGGCGCTGCATGTGGCCTCGGTGATGAGTCGGCTGACGCCTGAGGAGTCTCAGATGCTGCCGTGGCATCGGGTGCTGAGTTCGGACGCGCGCATCAGCCCGAACATGGAGGCCAGCCTGGCGGCCACGCAGCGGCAGCGGCTGGAGGGCGAGGGCATGCAGGTGGATGCGCAGGGCTACATCCAGGATTCGGACGCGCATTTCCACGTGGTCGGCCTGCGGCGAAACATCCGCTGGAGCGATCCTGCGAGCGGCAGTGCTTCTGCGCAGGCGGTTTAACCGAGTGTTGGTTCGCGAGCCCAAGGAGGTGGATTCGGCGCAGTAAAAAGCCGTCTCCCGAAGGAGACGGCTGAAGGGATGGAAGCGGTTGCCGGAGGCTGGGCTCAGAAGCTGATGCGTACGCCCAAGGTCACGTTGTGGGAGGTGTAGTTGGTCCGCCCCACCTGACCTGAATAAAAGGCATAGGCGCTGACGGTGGGGCTGATCTGCACATTTACCCCGGCCGTGATGAGGGCGCTGTCCCGGCCGATTTCTGGGCCGTCCACCGAGAACACGGGGCCTGGACCTGAGGCGAAGGAGGAGTCCATGGACTGCGTGCTGTCCATGAATTCATGCTGCCAGGTGATGCGGGCCTGCGGGGTCACCCGCACGCCACCCAGTTGCGTGGTGTAGCTGATCCGGGCTCCCAGGTTGGACCTCAGGGATTCCTGGTGCTGGTCCGGATAGCGCAGAGGGGTCAGCGAGCCGGATTCGGTGAAGCCATCCAGGCTCACACGGGTGTAGGCCAGGGAGGCGACGGGGCCGTACGCCCAGTTTCCCGAGCGCATGTTGTAGCCGCCGTTGAGGAGGGCGCTCATTTCCAGTCCGTCCGTGCTGCCGGTGGCGCGGCCCAGCAGGGCTTCCCGTTCGGTGTCATAGGAATTGTAGGCCAGGCCAGCGAGAGCATCCAGGTAGAAGCCGCCGCCGAAGAGGGTGGCATAAACGGCCCCACGGTAGCTGTCTGTCTCGATGCTGCCGCCATTGATGAGGCTGGCATCCGTGTTGGCATAACCACCGGTCACACCCACGGCGAAGCCTTCATTGACGAGATAGTCTGCACCCATCATGCCGCCGATGGTGGTGAAGTCATAACCGCTGGCATTGGAGGTACCATCCACATTGGCACCGCCTCCCAGGCCTTCCACAAACAGGTTCCACTGCCTTGCCGGGGGAGCTGTAGCGGGGGCTACCTCACCCACCACTTTGCCGCCTTGGGCGGAAGAGAGCGTCTTATCCTCCTGGCTGGCACTTTGATCCATGGCACCAAAACGGACCTGCTCCAGATGCTGCTGGATGCTGGCGGCCTGGATTTCTGCGGCATGAAATCCGATTTGAAAAATGGCGGTGAGTTCATCGGGAGCGATGAGGTCATACAGACCCGGGAGGGCGGCCAGCGGCTGACCATTGAGGTAGGTCAGTGCTCCGTCCATATCCCCTGGATTCACGGCCTGGTAGCCGTCCAGACCGTCTGCCACGGCATCCTGGTTCGGGGTGAGTCCAGGAGGGGAAGCATACAGGTCCCTCACCCAGGTGACGTACGCATTGTCGGCGTCATAGGTGATCGTGGGGTAGAGCAGGGTGCTGCCCTGGCGGTAATTGAACACCTGATCAAACTGAGCATTGTAAAATTCAGCCTCGGGCAGGTTTGAAGCAAACTGGCCTGTCAGCCCTCCCGTGGTCTGGATGATGGTCTGCACGTCTCCCCCAGGAGTGCCCGCGCGGGCTCCATTGGGCACGTACACGCCGCTGGCGTCATAGACGAAGACGGTGCCGCCTGTGAGGTTGGCCGTGCCGGCCACATTGAACTGGGTGTAAGTGCCGGGCGTGCTGCCCTGCAAATGCATGCCGATTTCGCCCCCGCTCTGGACATAACCGCCCACATTGATTTGCAGCACCTGGCTGTTCAGTGTGTCCACATATCCCTGCTGGATGGTCAGCGTCCCGGTGCCGTAGGGTGTCCCGCTGACTCCCGAAGGATTGCCTGCCAGGACGGTGCCTGTCGTATTGATGGTCGTGCCACCGCTGAAGACATTCGTTCCCAGGAGGGTAGTGGTTCCTGCGCTGGTGATGAGCATGCTGCCCGTGCCGCTGATGACGCTGGTGGAGGCCTGGGTATTGCTGCCCGGTGCCACCCACTGCACGAGGCCGTCGTTGACGACCTGATTGCCGAAGGTGCCGTCATTGCCCAGATCAATGAGGAGGACGGATCCCGCTGCCACAGAGACCAGTGACGCGGCGGAGATGCTGCCCGTCAGCCCATTGCCCAGGTGCAGCGTGCCCGTTGAGACGCTGGTCGGTCCCGTGTAAACATTCTGGCCCGTCAGTTGCAGCTCCCCGGTGCCAGCTTTCGTCAATCCGATGCTGCCGCCGATGACCCCGCTGACCAGCATGCCGTCAGCGTTGTTGACGGTGATGGTCTGCGAATTGCCTGCCAGGGTGAGATTGGAAGCGATGGTGAACCGGCCAGCGCCGTCATTCACCCGGATCCCGGTGATCAAGCCCGCACCGGAGATTGTCAGCATGTTGGAGCCGGAGATGCTCACGGCCACACCGTCATTGATGGTGAGGCTGGAGATATCTTGGTTCACGTCCAAAAGGGTATTTTGAAACTGGGGGACCACACCGGTCACCGAGAAGATCACATTCGCGCCGGAGGCCGCAATGTTCTGGTTCACCGCGCCGGTGGTATCCGGGGACCAGTTTGTGCCCGACCAAAGATTGCTGGCGCTCCCATTCCAATAAGTGCCCGCATTGAGGTCGAGTGCTGCAGCACCCCCATTGTTGATGTTGTTGCTGTCCATCGTCACGCCTCCGTTGATGGCCAGCGCTCGGCCATTGGAGATGCCGGAACCCGTCGTCAGCGTGATGCTGGTCAGCGCCAGGATGTTTCCCTCAAAAGCGGTCCCGATGCCCAGTGTGGCGGAGGAGCCGACCTGCCAAAAGATATTGGGCGCAGCCCCGGCGCCGAGAATGGTGATGGCGGAAAAATCTGCCGTCGTCAATGTGCTGCCGATCTGGAAATGGAACGTCTGGCCCGGAAGGCCGCCCGTATCCAAAAACAGGGTGCCAGTAAGCTGGGCCGATGTGTCAAAATGATAGACGCCTGGAGAGAGAGTCTGCCCTCCCAGATCTATGCCGGTCAGATTGGAGGTGAAGGCCTGGCCGGCAATCAAATCATAAGCGATGACGGTGTCTGCATGGGCTGTCCCGGCCAGTGAAGCCGCGCCGGTGTAAGTGGTGCCGATCACGCTTCCAGGTGGGAAACCGGTGATCGCCGAGCCTGGGCTCACCCCCAGGTTTCCATTGATGATGGTGAGGCCCGTATTGGTGACCGAAGAGCCGCCGAGCACGGCGAAATCCGTCGCCGCACCCAAAGACTGCGCATGCGCTGTGGAGGTCAACAGACCGAAGCCGCAGGCGGCCAGGCAAAGACCGTTGCGCCACCTCTCAAAGCTGGATTTAAAAGCCAAAGCTTCATTTCGTACCCGCCTTCCTTGCTCGGCTGGCCGAGACAAGAGCTGAAGCGATTTAATTATAGTAATCATATATTTATCAAAAATTATAACAATAATAGAACGTCGAGGAAAGTTGTATGGTCAATGAATTATATTCCTAAATAAATTATTTATTTTAAAATGAATAAAATGGATGCAACTAACGTATGGGGACCTTCTGGAGGTCATCGTCAGCGCCCTGATCGTGTCTGGGCGGATCATGGTGCAGCTTTGCTGTCACTCAGTCCTGGCATCGCCAGCAGTGTGGTTTCGGGCTCATGGACCCAAACGTTTTCCCGTTGAAAGAGGGCCTCTCACAGAGTGGTTAAAATGAGACGCGGGGGATGCTCCAACGACCTGAAGTCCGGGGGGCAACGGCGGAGGGGGGGGGTGCGTCTCCTCACAGACCCCGCGGTGCCCTCGC
>DMMK01000606.1 GCA_003453085.1 Verrucomicrobiales bacterium | reverse complement strand
CCCTTCTTCTCTTCCTTGGCGGGATTAGGCTCGCCCTGGACACCCAGGAAGACCATGCCATCGCTGTATTCGATGACGTAACCTTCGTTAGTCAGCCAGCGCAGATCCTTGAGAACAGAAATCTGATCGTCGGTAAGCTGAGGCTTGGCCTCTCCTTCCACGACGGGCTCCGTGCTAGGCACGATGGTCTCCACCAGCTTGGCCAGAGGCATCCCTGGAGTGGTTTTGAGCACTTCCACAATTTTGGCCACCCGCTCGGAGAAGACCACGCCTGGATCAATGGCACGCGGTTTCACACGGCAGACAAAGAGTTTGCCCGCACGGCGTTTGAAGAGCTTCAACCCGCGACGCTCGAAGCCACCGCCAAGTTTCTGCGACATTTCGAAGAGGTGCTTCCGGGCACCTTCCACCGCGTTGCGGAGCATGATGCCGAGGATGTGCGTGAGTTTGGACTTTTCCTGGCTGCCAGGAATCACCACTTCACGACCTTCGATGACGGCGTCCTCACCATGCGTGCGACGGAAGTGGGCTTCCATCTCAGCACGGCTGCTGAAAGTCACCGGCTCCGCGCCTTCGGGCTGGTCCTTCACATAGACCCAGCGCTGGCCTTTGCGTTGCTGTTCCTCCCATTTGGCGACGAGGTCGGCATTCACCTCCGTGCGGACACGGCGTTTGTACTCTTCCAGCGGCATGTTGCCGAAACGTTCGCGGTGCAGGCGCAGCAGAGTCGCTTGGTAGCTATGATGGCTTGGCGGACCGAGGAGTTCCCCGGTCATCCCACAGACGCCCATGCTTTTGAATTCGCCTTTCGGCTGCGAAAGTTCGATTTCTTCGGCCTTATAATAAGACTCGATGGCACTGCTGCGCAGGATGTGGCTCAGTGCCTCTTCACGAGTCAAAAACAAAGCACCATCGGCAGAGGTGACAAACAGGCCACCGGCACGCTCTGGGGCGCAACTGAAGCGGGCATGGAAACGTTCGCCCTCGGCAAGGACGAGACGCGCCGCATCAAACATGCTGAAAGCATGACCGCTGGAGCGGATGTGATTGGCCAGGGCCTCGGCCGATTTGTCTTCGGGCTCAATGATGACTTTGATGTCCTTCGGAATCTCGACCCATTCGCGCTGCGGACGTTCTGGACCGCGATCGCGGTCGCCAAAACGACGGGGACCACCACGGTCATCGCGGCGTGGGCCACCACCCTGGCCTGGTGGGCCGTCACGGCGGGGACGAAACTCGCCCCGGCCCTGGCCACCGCTAGGTGCGCCACCAAAGCCGCCACCATCACGGCGCGGCGGGGGGCCGCCACGGCGGTCCCCACTGCGGCGGTCTGGCCCACCCTCACGACGAGGGCCGCGGTCTTCCCGCTCCTCGTACTTGCTCAGGTTGCTTGGGGCACTCATGCCAGCGACCCAGGCGGGCATCATGCGTAAGTCAGAGAGGTCCACCATCCCAGCGGGTTTCGGGGTCGGTGTTTCAGGAGTCGCTTCAGGTTCAGTCATGACAAGGAAATCAGAGTGCGCAGTATGGCGCAACTTCGGCATTGTCGCCACCTTTGTTCGCAAACCTGAGGGATGGCATTTTTGGCACCTGAAATCCCAAATTGGAAAACAGGTGCTTTGGGCAGGTTTCCGCCCGAGGTCAACGCCATCAAATCATGTCCATATCCACCAGGATCTCGCGCGGTTTGGCCCCTTCGCCAGGACCGATGATGCCGCGATCTTCGAGGATGTCCATCATGCGGGCAGCACGGCCGTAACCGAGCTTGAGACGGCGCTGGAACAGGCTGGTGGAGGCTTTCTTTTCCTGACGGATGACTTCCAGGCATTTCTCCAGAGTCTCTTCTTCTTCACTGCTCACGCCGCCTTCATCATCGTCGCCATCGCCGCCCATTTCGCCGGTTTCATCATCCACCTTGACGTCAAAGATCGGTTTACCCTGGGCTACGCAACGCTCCACCACAGCGTGGATTTCGTCATCGGTGACAAGCGCGCCCTGGCTGCGGATCGGCTGGGCACCGCCCGGAGGCACGTAAAGCATGTCCCCTTTGCCCACGAGGTTTTCAGCCCCTTTGCGATCCAAAATGACTCGGCTGTCCAATGCGCTGGAAACCTGGAAGGCGATGCGGGTGGGGATGTTCGCCTTGATGACGCCCGTGAGCACATCGGCACGCGGTGTCTGTGTGGCCACGATGAGATGGATGCCTGCGGCACGGGCCATCTGAGTGATGCGAGCGATGGCGACTTCAATGTCCGCCGGGGCGGTCTGCATGAGGTCGGCCAGCTCATCAATGATGACCACGATGTAAGGCAAGGTGTCGGGAATGATGAACTCCTGGCTGCGGGCCCGTGGAGGAGGTGGCAGGGAATCGCCGATCCATTCTCCATTGTGATCCACCGGCAGTTCCACCGGTGCGGTATCGGCCTCCAGTTCAGCGGCGACTTCGGGGTCTTCCCAGGGTGGCGTGGTGCCATCCACCAAATGATCTGCCGCTGCGGCTGCTTTGGCGAAAGCTGCGGAAACGCGCACATCATCCGTGCCGGCCGAAGTTTTAACCGGCTTGGCAGGTGGGGCTTCCGGGGCTGGCTCAGGCACGGCCATGGCGGCAGCTGCTGCTTTTTTCGCCTCATTGGCCGCCGCGCGTTTGCGGTTGCGGTTGTTGAAAGTTTCGAAGTTGCGGCAGCCTTCCTGGGCGAACATCTGGTAGCGGCTTTCCATTTCCCGCACCACCCAGCGGAGGGCCAGCAGGGCCTTCTTCGGATCTGTCACCACCGGCACGGCGAGGTGTGGCAGGTTGGCGTAATTTTGCATTTCGACGACCTTGGGGTCGATCATGATGAAGCGCAGTTCATCAGGTGCAAAACGGCACAGCAGGCTGGTGATGATGCCGTTGATGCAGACCGATTTCCCGGATCCCGTGGCACCGGCCACGAGCAAATGCGGCATGGCCGCGAGGTCGCCGATGATGGTCTTGCCATACACGTCCTTGCCCAGGGCGATAGGCAGCCGTGCCTTGCCATTGGAAAATACTTCGTCTTCGAGCAGTTCACGAATCGGCACGATGACCTTGTCGCGGTT
>DMMK01000062.1 GCA_003453085.1 Verrucomicrobiales bacterium | reverse complement strand
CCTAACGATGCCTAAAGGCTAGCAACACCGATGAAAAAAGACCTCCCGAAGGAGGCCTTTTCAACAATTGAGATTTCTAATTTGGCTGCGCCGGCTTTTGTGGCTGCAGGAACTTCAACCAAACGTCCTGTCTTGACGTCGTAGATGTATCCGTAAACCGGAATATTGCCTGGGACAAGTGGGTGAGCCTTGATTCGCGCGACATCCTCGGTCACGCTAAGCGTGACCGAGGATGTCGCGCGAATCAAGGCTCACCCACTTGTCCCAGGCAATATTCCGGTTTACGGATACATCTACGACGTCAAGACAGGACGTTTGGTTGAAGTTCCTGCAGCCACAAAAGCCGGCGCAGCCAAATAAGAAATCTCAATTGTTGAAAAGGCCTCCTTCGGGAGGTCTTTTTTCATCGGTGTTGCTAGCCTTTAGGAATAGTTAGGAACTCACCACCTTTGAATGGACACCATGGCAAAAGTAAATAAGTCTCGTCTAACGGCAACCACCGATGAAACCTTTGTGGTCTTCATGATTGGAATGCGAATCAATAATTGGTTTGCGATTCACCGATGGTTGCCAGTTTTCTTAGCTATGCCAAAGATGCTCAAAGAACTTCACATCAATCGCAATCTTGGCTTCAAGTCATATCAGATGTGGTTGGCAAGGACATTGATTCTGGTTCAGTACTGGGAGAGTTCCGAAAAGCTGATTGCCTATGCAAAGGCAAAAGATTCAGAACATTTGCCTGCCTGGAGAGCTTTCAATCAGAGCGCCATGAAATCAAATGCAGTAGGCATTTGGCACGAGACCTACGTGATTGACCCGGGCAAAACCGAGAACGTTTACGTCAACATGCCTGCCTTTGGCTTCGGCAAAGTTGGCAACCTGGGGCCAGCAACTGGGAATAAAAATTCAGCGGAACAGCGCCTAAAGCGAAGCTAATTGCGGCCCTCGGCCCCTTTCGGGCCTTCACCGAGCAATTGCCACTGAGAATAGGTAACAATTCTGTTTTTTGGGAAGTAATCGCCGAAGTATCCTGTTGAGGCAAGAACTAAAGAACGTGACTTACAAAGGAGTGGCATGTCGCTAGTTGGCGTAATTACAGAGCATCAAGAGGAATCTCGTGTTGCTGCAACACCGGAAACGGTGAAAATCATCTGCTCCCTTGGCTATGAAGTCGTTGTCGAGAAGGGTGCTGGAACCAAGGCGTCTTTCCCTGACTCCGCGTATGAGGCTGCCGGCGCCAAGATCGTCAACACCGATGCCGCCTGGGCTTCCGACCTAGTGCTTTCAGTGAATGCCCCTGAAGAAGCCAAGATTGGCAAGCTAAAAAAGGGTGCGATTTACGTGGGTGTTCTGAGCCCAGCTTTGAAGCCTGAACTTCTAGAAGCCCTCTCAAAGCAGGGCGTGACAGCACTAGCAATGGATGCGGTCCCAAGAATTTCTCGAGCGCAATCGATGGACGTGCTCAGCTCAATGGCAAACATCGCCGGCTACCGTGCGGTGATTGAAGCTGCTCACGAATTCGGTCGCTTCTTTACCGGTCAGGTAACCGCAGCAGGAAAAGTTGCACCTGCAAAAGTTTTGGTTGCCGGTGCAGGTGTTGCCGGTCTAGCCGCTATCGGTTCGGCATCTAGCCTTGGTGCGATTGTTCGCGCGACTGACCCACGACCTGAAGTTGCTGATCAGGTGAAATCAATCGGTGGAACCTACTTGGCTGTTGAAGTCGAAGAAAAAATGGAATCCAGCGATGGCTACGCCAAAGAGACCAGCAAGCTTTACGAACAACGAGCCGCAGAAATTTACTCTGAGCAGGCAGCCGATGTTGACATCATTATTACCACCGCTCTTATTCCAGGACGTCCAGCTCCAAAGCTAATCACCGCTGAAGATGTTGCGCTGATGAAACCGGGCAGCGTAATCGTTGACATGGCAGCAGCTCAGGGCGGAAATGTTGCGGGTTCAGTTGCTGGAAAGAAAGTTGTAACTGCCAACGGTGTCACAATTCTTGGCTACACCGATCTACCTTCTCGTCTGCCAGCGCAGTCATCACAGCTCTACGGAACAAACCTGGTCAACCTTTTGAAGCTACTTACCCCTGGAAAAGATGGCAAGACTGTCATCGACTTCGAAGACGTTGTACAGCGTGCTGTAACAGTTGTTAAAGAAGGTTCAATCACTTGGCCACCGCCACCGGTTCAGGTTTCAGCAGCTCCTGCAGCAGGCGGTGCAGGTGGGTGGCTTCAAAGAGATCTTGCCCCCGTGTCACCAGGGTGATGCCTTGCCGGGCATCGTCCACGACCACGGCTAGGTGATAGCTCGCAGGCGTGTCTTTTCGGGCCAGCACCACATCCCCGAAGACCGCTGGTTCCGCCTTTTGCAGGCCTCGGTCGCCATCCTCCCAGGTCAGCCCGTGGCCCGCTAGCGCGATGGCTTTGGCCACATCCAGCCGCAGGGCGTAGGGCTGCCCGGCAGCGATGCGGTCGGTCCGTTCATCGGCGCTGCGGTTCCGGCAGGTGCCGGGGTAAAGGGCCCCGTCTGGACCATGCGGGGCCTGGGCTGCCTGGGCTTTCTCTTCCTGGATTTCGCGACGAGTGCAAAAGCAGGGATACAGCAGATCCAGGGCTGCCAGTTCATCCAGCGCCCGACGATAGTCCTGCGCATGATCAGACTGTCGCAGCACCGGCTGCTCCCACGTCAGCCCCAGCCAGCGCAGGTCATCAAAAAGCGCCGTTTCATATTCCGGGCGGGCGCGTGTGCCGTCGATGTCCTCTAACCGCAGGAGGAACCGGCCTGAGTTTTGTCGCGCTTTTTGTTCGGCAAACAACGCCGCATACGCATGGCCCAGGTGCAGCCATCCGGTGGGACTGGGGGCAAAACGGGTGATGACAGGCATGGCGTGCTCTCATTAAGCACGCGGCCCGCAATGGCTCAAGCCTGCTCTGGTGGCGGCGGGGGCAGCAGTTCTTCGCGCTTCATCAGGTCGCGCACGCGCAATAGCAGCAGTTCGCCCTTGGGCGTGTTGCAGATTTCGCCCAGGAAGGGGGTCAGACGGTCCGTCTCGGCCACGGTGCTGTGTACGAGGGAGGCGAGGATGCGCTGATCGTACCGATGAGGCGGGAAAATATTGGTGATGCGAAACATCACGGCACCGCTGTCCCAGTCGAGCTCGAAGTTGCCCAGGTTCAGCTCCTTGTTCGTGCGCATCAGCAGCTCGGCCACGGGCAGGCGGTGCGTGTGGGGAACCTGGATGGAGGCCGTGGCCACCACCGTGGCGATGTGGGCCTCCCCATAGATTTGTACATGCAGGGCCACCTTGGTGTGATGGGCTTCGAAATCGGCTTCGAGGACTTCCATGCCGGCGACTTCGCGATAATGCCAGCCTTGAGCTTTGAAAGTGGTGAGTGTGGCGGCGTAGAGTGCGGACATCCGGTGTGCCAGAAACTTTTAGTTCCATTCCATTCTCTTTGAATGGTCGGGGCGGCCAGATTCGAACTGACGACTTCTTGCTCCCAAAGCAAGCGCTCTACCAGGCTGAGCTACGCCCCGTTTGCTCGCGGTGCCTGAGTGGCTGCGAGCGGGCAGTGACAATGCTGCGCCTTGAGATAAGCGCAACTTAAATTCATGCATCTTTGCATGAATTTCGCGTGATCTTTGGCCCGCCTTCCGTTTGGATGCTCACTCCTTATGAAATGGCTGCCTTCCTTTGCCCTGTTTTTTCTCACAGTCACCGCTTTCACTCCAGCGGCAGAGCCCTTCACCCTCAAGCTTTGGCCCAATGGTGCGCCTGAAAAAGAGGGTTTCAAAATCGAGCCTGAGGCCGAGATTAAACGTGAAAAGGATGATGGGGTGAAGCGTCTGGGCAATGTCTCAGATCCCACCATCACCATCTATCCTGCCGACAAGCCCAACGGCACCGCCGTGCTGGTCTGCCCCGGCGGCGGCTATGGCATCCTGGCCATCGAGCATGAGGGCACCCAGGTCTGCGATTACCTGCGCACTCTGGGGGTCACTCCTGTGCTGCTGAAGTATCGTGTGCCCCGCCGTGACAATGATGATCCCAGCCGTGTGCCCCTGCAGGATACGCAACGCGCCATCGGCATCCTCCGCCATCGTGCGGCCGAATTTGGCATCCAGCCCGACCGCATTGGCATCCTAGGCTTTTCTGCTGGCGGCCATCTTTCCATCATGACCGCCTTGCATGCCAATGAGCGAAGCTATGAGCAGGACCCTGCGCTGGATGTGGCCGACGCCACGCCTAACTTTGCCATTCGTGTCTATCCCGCCTACCTGGTGGGGAAGGAGAATGAGTTTGCCCTACTGCCGGAAATTAAGGTGACTGCCAAGGCTCCGCCCATGTGCCTCGTCCATGCCCATGACGATCCCCACAGCGCTGCCGGCAGTGCGCTCATTTACCTTGAGTACAATAAGAACAAGCTGCCCTGCGAGATCCACATCTACAGCACGGGTGGCCATGGTTTCGGCATGAAGAAGAAGGGCCTGCCGGTGGACAACTGGCTCGTCCGCGTCGGCGAATGGCTGCCGACGCTTTACCCAGCCAAGTAAAGCTTTGATCCAGGAGTCGGTCCGATCCCGTCTCCTGGATTTTAATCTCTGTCCCCCTCGAGAAAGGGAGAGCAAAGTGTGGAAAACATCGTTCGAAAGTCTTCGCTCTCAGAAGGCGAAGGCTGAGGAAACGCTGTTAACTGACTTTCTTGGCTGTGGCCTTTTTGACGGCGGGGGCTCCCAGGTTTTCCTGGAGTTCAGCAGAGGTGATGCCGAGGAGCTTGGAGGTCTTGGCGGCATCTTCCTCGTAATGACGGTAAGCCATGCGGGAAAGCTCACGCTCAACCCAAGGCAGCAGCTCAATGTCGGGACTGTTCTGCGCAGTGTTGAGCAGCATGGTCAAAGCATCGCGCATGCGCGTGACGGTGCTGGCGGAATTGCCATGGCGGCTGCCGGTGCTGCCGAGCGGGATGTCTGAGGCGAGCAGGACGTCCGAATTGCAGAGGGCGCAGGCACGCTGGATGGTGTTTTCCAGTTCGCGGACGTTGCCGGGCCAGTCGTAGGCCTCCAGCAGAGCGAGGGCGTCTTCGGTGAAACGCATGGTCAGGCCGCGACGGCGGGCGGACTGGCGGTGCAGGAAAAATTCTGCCAGAAGGCGCACATCTTCACGACGCTCGCGGAGCGGCGGAATATGGATGCGGACGACATTGAGACGATAGAAAAGATCTTCGCGGAAGGTGCCTTTGGCGACTTCGGCTTCGAGGTCTTTGTTCGTGGCAGCGAGGACGCGCACGTCGCACTTCAGGACCTGGTTGCTGCCGACACGGCAGAATTCGCCTTCCTGAAGAACACGGAGGAGCTTGCTTTGCACGGCAAGCGGCATGTCGCCGATTTCATCAAGGAAAAGGGTGCCGCCGTCGCATTGCTCGAAACGACCGATGCGCTGGGTGACGGCACCGGTGAAGCTGCCTTTTTCATGGCCGAAGATTTCGCTCTCCATCAAGTTGTCCGGAATGGACGTGATGTTGATGCCGACGAATTCTTTTTGGGTGCGCGGGCTGAATTTGTGAATGGCGCGGGCGACGAGTTCCTTGCCGCAGCCGCTTTCGCCAGTGACCATGACGGGGGCATCACTGCGGGAGACACGACCGATCATCTTAAAGACGTCCTGCATGGGCCCGGAACGGCCGATGATGGTCTCTTGGATGGTTTCGGCGGGAATCTCGGAGGCGTTGGCGCGGGTGACGCGGCGGGATTCATTGGCACGGAGGGCGCTTTCGACCACGGTGCGCAGTTCGTAAGGCAGCTTTTCCTTGCCGAGCACATCGTAGGCACCGAGGCGCATGGCCTCGATCACGTTGCTGGTGCTGGCGATGCCACTGAAAAGGATGACCATCGCGTTCGGGTCGGTCTGGCGCAGGCGCTTGAGGAGCTCAATGCCGGAGGTGCCGGGCAGGCGCACTTCGGCCAGGACGAGATCCGCCCGGGTTTTTTGGTAATTGGCCAGTCCCTCTTCGGCCCGTTCAGCCGTGCTGACGGAGACGCCGGGTGCCTTCAGGTGTCCCGATGCCCAGACAAGAAAGTCTGGGTCAGGGTCCACGATGAGAATTCGAGAGTCCGGGATGTCTGCCATGGGTTGCACTAAGTCTGCGTTCCTATCTTGATTCCGAGGTGGCGTCAACACGTGAATCTGGGCATCCAGGGAGCTGATAGCGTGAGTTCACGCACTCTTGAGAGGGCGTGACCGCAAAAGCCCGAGGCAGAAGTCCAAGAATTGACCATCCTGAGTCTACACCGCAACCACTGTATTAGGCACCAGATGCTCTGCGGCCTTGGCAGCTTGCTCACGCAGTTCGGGATTGGCGTTCTTTTGCTCGAACTCGCGGCACCAGCCTTTGATTTCGAGTTCGTTGAAGATTTTGCCGATCACACGACGCAGAAGACCTTTGAGGTTGGGGAGTTCCACCTCCTGGAGGCTGCGGATGGCGGCCTCCTTGTAGGTTTCCAGCATGAGGGTGGACTTATCGTAAGCACCGGATTCCTCGGCCCATTTGCGGATGGTGGGCTTGTCTGGCAGGCTGGTGGCCTGGCCGTTCCAAAGGGCCTCCATGATTTCCTTGACCTCGCCTTTGCCGCGCTCGCGCAGGAGGGCGAGGATGATGCTGGGGCGGATGCTGACGTTGTTGTCGGCGGCGGAGTCGTCGCCAAGATCATCAAGGTCATCGCGGATTTGGTAGGCGATGCCGAGGTTCTCGCTGTAAGTGTGGAGGGCGTCGGCGGTTTCGTCGAGCTGGCCGGCCATGGCAGCCCCGATTTTCAAAGCGACCTCAAAAGCGGGGGCGGTTTTACTGCGGAAGATTTCCAGGACCTGGGTGTTGCTGAGGGCAACGGGGTGGTTGTTCCACAAAAGCTCGGCACCCTGACCCCGGCAGAGTTCGCGCTGGCCTTCGGCGGCGACTTTGAGGCAGGCGCTGCGGATGTGGCTGGCGCATTTCATTTCGGCCAGCAGGCGGTAGCCTTCGCCGATGAGAAGATCTCCCACGTTCAGGGCCACGGGGATGCCGTGCTCGGAATGGAGCGTGGGCTCGCCGTAACGTTCGGCATCGTTGTCCTCGATGTCATCGTGGATGAGCGAGGCTTTGTGGAAGGCCTCCACGGAGATGGCGGCGAGTTTGAGGTCATC
>DMMK01000061.1 GCA_003453085.1 Verrucomicrobiales bacterium | reverse complement strand
CAGGATGAAGGCCGCCGTGGCCAGGGCCAGGTAGTAATGGGGCATCTCGATCCTCCCCTGTCCGGCAGGGGTGTAGGCCAGGATGGCAAAGAGCAGATAACCGGCCTTGCCCCCCGTCATGATGCTGCGGACGACCAGTGCACCTAGCGTGCCGACAAACAGCAGCAGACCGGGAATGCCAAGCTCCAGCCACAGCGAGACATACTCATTGTGCGGTGCCCACAGGACACCTGAAACGCCTGTGCCATGGCCTAACAAAGGTTTCTTCATCACGCCTTCCCAGGCGTCGGAAAGATCCTTGGCGCGTTCAGGCGATTTCAGTTTTTCAAAGTCCAGTTCGTAGATGGCCTGGAGGCGTTCGGAAGTGTTTTTGTCTTTGGTGATGCCTTGCTCAGTCCGGCTTTGCAGGATGGCAAAACCCACGCCAGCCGCCGGAATGGTGATAGCGGCCATGATGAGCAGAAAAGGCAAATTCCGCCGTGCATTCATCAGCACATAAACTCCTGCCATGAGGACCAGCACGACAAAGCCGCTGCGGCCATAAGTCAGTGCCACTCCGACAAAGGCTACGCCAATGAGCAGGCAGTTGAATTTGAAACTGCGACACAGCGCAAAGGTGATGCCCAGCATCTCACACAGCAGCACCGGCGGGAAATTCGGGTGGCTGTTAAAGCCTGCGTACCGTCCCTGAATGCTGGAAAATTTGAAGATGCCTAGCATCTCGGCCACTTCAGACCCAGTCGTCATGAAGATGGCTAGGATGGCGGCCCAGCGCACGGCACGCATGCCCTGGGCGGTGGAGAGCACACAAAGGATGGCCACAATGACCAGCATGACGCGCAAGTGGTCCATCCCTGCCTGACCCTGCAACGTGGTGACTGAGCGTGACAGCAACGCGGCATCAAAAAGCCGCACGGCAGGCAGCAGCAAAATGAGAAATGAAACCGGGGCCAGCCTGACGCCGCTGATGAAAGACAACCCCACGCACGAAGCGAAGGCAACCAGGGTGAAGAGAGCGGGCTTCAATGGCGAAATCCCCGCGTTGTAAGAGCCGATCACCACATCTGCTGCCAGCAGCCCCAGGATGGTGCCACATACCCACACAATCATGCGTTGGAAAAAAGTCTCCGGTGCATTCGGTGCCGATACCCCTAGTCCGTCCTGCCACACAGGGGTGGTCATGGGATGGCTTGGGGACATCGAATGAGGGGAATGCATGGAGAGCGCAGCAAGTTTGAAATCTCACTTCTTGTCGGCCAGCCAGGCCTGGAACATCAGTACATCCC
This sequence comes from Verrucomicrobiales bacterium, assembly GCA_003453085.1. Lineage (GTDB taxonomy): Bacteria > Verrucomicrobiota > Verrucomicrobiia > Verrucomicrobiales > Verrucomicrobiaceae > Prosthecobacter. The sequence continues at coordinate 2,652 of DMMK01000061.1, read as the reverse complement.
AGAGGTAGAAATGCCAGTTACGTGTGCCGCTGAGGTGTTCCTGCCATTTTTGTCGGATGGGTGCAGGGTGGAAATAACCTTCCCGTTTCAGCCTGGATTCGCTGAGCAAGTCCTCAGCCCATTCGCGCAGCTCTCCGCGCAGCCAGTGTTCCAGGGGCACGCCAAATCCACGTTTAGGACGGTCAATCAGAGCCTTGGGGACATGGCGATACAGCGTCTCCCGCATCAGCCATTTGCCTTTGCCATCCCTCACTTTCATGGAGAAGGGGATTCGCCAGGCGAACTCGATGAGGTTCGTATCCAGCAACGGGATGCGCCCTTCCAGACTCACGCCCATGGCCGCACGGTCCACCTTAGTAAGGATGTCTCCAGGTAGGTAGGTCTCCATGTCCAGGTGCATCATACGATGCGTGAAGTCACTCACCCGTGGCCAGCCTGCCGTGTTAGTGATGCTAGTTTGAGGATCCTGCCCGCCGATGACGACCTGCTCAGGCTGCTTCCAGTGGGACATGAGGTTCAGGTACAACGTCTCCATGCCCGGTGCGGCCACGACTTCCGCCAGCTTGTGCAATTTGTCCCCAAAGGGCACATGGCGCAGCCGTTTTGGCAGCAGTGGGCGGGCCATTGAGCCTAACGAATTAAGCGTTTGCGGAGGCAGGGCCGTCATGGCTGCGGCAGCAGTTCTTTTTAAAACGGGCGGCATCCAGGCAAATTTGTCCCACAGGTTCCGGCCCACAAAGTAACGTTCATAACCTCCAAAAAGCTCGTCACCGGCATCGCCGCTGAGGGCCACGGTGACGTGCTGTCGTGCCATTTTGCAGACGAGGTAGGTGGGGATCTGCGAGTAGTCGGAGAAGGGCTCGTCATACAGGCCCGGAAGCAGGGGGATGGTATCCAGGGCATCCTTGCCCGTCACATACATCTCGGTGTGGTCCGTGCGCAGATGATTCGCCACCTCTTTGGCAAACTGGGCCTCGTTGTATTCTGGCACATCAAACCCGATGGTGAAGGTGCGCACGGGTCGGCTGCTCTGAGCCTGCATCAGGGCCACGATGAGGGATGAATCCACGCCGCCTGAAAGGAAGGCCCCGAGCGGTACATCCGAGATCATGCGCATCGCCACGGATTCTTTGAGGAGCGCCTCAAACGTATCAATAGCCTCTTTTTCCGTGCCCGTGAAGGGGTGGTCCACACCATGCTCGATGACCTCACGCAGCGACCAGTAAAGCTTTGGCTGGGGCCTCTCCTGTGCCGCCTGCAAACTCAGCAGTGAAGCAGGCGGCAGCTTGTGAAAGCCCTGATAAATGCATTGCGGGTCGGGAATGTAGTTGAACCGAAGTTGGCTGCACAGGGCATCCCGATTGATGGACGCATCGAAGCCTGGAAACTGGCGTATGGCTTTTAGTTCCGAAGCAAAAATGAAGGTGTCGCCTAACCACCCGTAGTACAAAGGTTTTTCGCCCATCCGGTCGCGGCCCAGGTGCAACGCACGCTCCTGCTTGTCCCAGAGGGCAAACGCGAACATGCCATTGAACCGCCGCGTGGCTTCCACCACGCCCCATTGCAGAAATGCGGCCAGCATGACCTCCGTGTCCGAGTGTCCCCGCCAGGTGTGGCCGTGAGGCTCCAATTCGGCCCGCAGTTGCTGAAAGTTGTAGATCTCACCATTGAAAACAATGACATAGCGCCCGTCCGCACTGCTCATGGGCTGGTGCCCCAGTGGCGAAAGGTCGAGGATGGAAAGCCGCCGATGCCCCAGGGCGATGCCGCAATCAGCATCCACCCAGGCACCGCTGTCATCGGGACCACGAAGAACGATGGCATCCGTCATACACGTGACCTCGGTCGTCATCTGGTCGGACGAGCGCGAGCGGGGAAGGGTAAGGTAGCCGGAGATGCCGCACATAGGAGGGGAGGGTCAGTTGGAGGTCACGGCAGGTTTCAGGGGCTCGATAGCCTCTTTTGGCGTGGCGATATGAGCGCGGGTGGAAAGGACTTCTTCAAATAGGGACAGCACACGGTTCAGCGAAAAGTGGGCAAGGATGCGCTCCCTCCCAGCCTGCCCGCTTTGATGGCGCAACGCAGGGGAAAGATGCAGCACCTCCAGGCAGGCGGCTGCCAGTGCCGCCGGATCTTTGGCAGGCACCAGCCGTCCGGTCTCTCCCATCACCCAGGCCGTGTCGCCAATGTCCGTGGCCACCACAGGCAAGGCACAGGCCATCGCTTCACCGACGACATTTGGAAAACCTTCACCAAAGGCTGAAGACGAAACCACCAAATCGAGCGAAGCTGTCAGTTCCGGGAGGTCTTGGCGCTCACCCAGAAGTTGCACGTGGTTGGTTAGACCGAGCTGCTGAACGAGCTCCGCCAATTCGGCATTTTCCGCATCCACACCGGTGCCTGCCAGCAGGCATTGCACGTCCGGCATTTGCTGAATGATGCGGGCCGCGGCGCGTAAAAACGTCGGGTAATCTTTCATGGCTGTGTAGCGCCCAAATCGCCCGATCAAAATCGGCTTCTCCCCATCTTCCGTCCTGTGCTTCGCAGGCTGCCATTTCTCCAGATCGAAGCCGTTGGGGATCCGTCGCGTTTTGTTGGAGCGCTAACCGGTGGCTTCATGCTGCAGGGCGCTGACCTGGGAGTTGTCGGTGG
>DMMK01000254.1 GCA_003453085.1 Verrucomicrobiales bacterium | reverse complement strand
CCTGAATACGCGGCAGGCTCAGGCTGGGGCGGTCACGCTCATTGCTGGTGCTGGCCAGCATCCAGGCATGGGTCGGATTGCCCAAGGTGATGGAACTCTTCATATCGCGACGGCCATCAATGTCGAGGCTGACTTCCTCCGTCTTGAAAGGCTTGCCCGTGGCGGCAAACAGCGAGTCCACAATCTGCTCGGCCGCCAGTCGGCGAGGCGCAGGCGAGGCAAACAGCGGGCTCGTCGCCGTTAGCTGCGTATCCGTAGCACGCTGATAGGCGTGGGAGTTCAGGATGATGCGGGAAAGGTTTTTCAAGCTGTAACCACCACGCACAAACTCACGACCTAACCAGCGGATGAGTTCAGGGTGTGAAGGCTTGCCGCGCTCCCAGTCTTCCGCAGGCTCCACGATGCCGCGACCCATGTATTGCTGCCACAGGCGGTTGGCGATGACCTGAGCAAAACGCTCATTCTGTGGAGCCGTGATGAGAGAGGCCAGACGGTCGCGGGAATCCTTGGGATTTTCCGCCAGCGTATCCGCCAGATGCTCAGGGGCGAATTCATCGAAGGGCCACGCGGGCTCCACCTTGGTGCCGGGTTGCAGGGTCACCTGGATCAGAGGCTTGCGACCTCCTTCATGCAGTTTGTCCATGGGCACACTGCTGGTCTTGGGCACATCCACGGCCTTCTTTTCCAGCATGGCAGCCAGTTCGAAGAGATCCTGCTGCAGACTCTTGTGTGCGGGGGCATCGTGGCAACGAGCACACTTCATTTCCACGCCGAGGAAGGCGGTGCTGATGATGGTTCCTTTCGCTGCCATGGGCACATCATTGCCTGAGGCGGTGCCAAACCCGGCCGGGCCGCCGAAACGCTCACTGCCCTGCATGCGCAGCAGCTCGGTGACGACGAGGTCCATCGGGCGGTCATCTTCCAGAGCCTCATGCAGATACCAGCGGAAGGGTCCCGTGTTGTTCAGCGTGGGATTGAGAATGTTCGGGTTTTCGGCTAAGGCATCCTGCCAGTAGCCCATCCATTTGTCGGCCCAGCGTTTGTCGGCCAGCAGGCGGTCAATGGTCTTAGCACGTTTGTTGGGGCTCTTGTCCGCCGTGAAACTGGCGATCTCTTCCAGAGTCGGCACCACGCCCACGGTATCCAGCGTCACGCGACGGAGGAAGGCGAGTTCATCGCTGAGATCCGTGATCTCGATGCGGTCCACATTCATCTCAGGCCAGACGGCACCTTCGCTGATCCAGCGCTGGATCACGGCGATCTGCTCGGCCTTCAGCGGGTGGCCTTTCGGTGGCATGATGTAGTCTTCATCCGTGGTGCTGATGCGGGCGATGAGGGAGCTCTTTTCAGGCTTGCCCGGAACGATCGCGGGACCGTCGGATTCGCCACCTTTCAGGGCTTCGGCTAGGGAGTCGAGCTTCAGGTCGCCCTTGGTCTTGCTGCCCTGATGGCAGCTAAAGCAGTTGGCTTCCAGGATCGGCATGACTTCCTTGTAGAAGTTCACGCCATCTTTTTTAGCCGCCGAATATTGGGCCGCGACGGCATCAATCTTGGCATTGAGGAAATGGTCCACCGCATTGTTGGCCGGGTAGCCTTTCACCGGGGCAGGCACCTTCACCGCAGGGGCGCTAGCCAGCCACTTGGCGGCGGCATCGCGGCGCTTTGTCCAATAAGCATCATGCTTCGCACGCACTTTGGCGCGGCGCTCGGCATTTGCTTCCACCAGCCAGGTGTTCTGCTTCTTCTCATAGGCAGCCCAGCCAGCGTCATTGTAGGCCACCTTGTCATGACCCACCAACTCCCAGGTCTCGCGCCCTTCATAGGAAATGGCCACCACCGTCTCACCCGTTTCCGGACGTTTTTTGGAAGAGCCCACCACACCGCCAACCATGCTTTCGATGACAAACAAATGCTCACCGCCTTTGGTTTCAAATTCTGCCCAGAGTTCCTGTGTTCCAGGAGGGGCAAAACGGAAGTCTGGGCCAAGGTTCAGGTAGTTATCCTGTTCAGACACACGGCCATGGCCGCCCGTGTCAGATTTGGCGAAAGGGAGGTCCAGGAAAGGCTTGCCATCGATGAGAAGTCGGGTGGCGCTGCGGCCACGGACCAAAAGGCGATGCTTGCCCGCAGGCAGCTTCACTACCGAGGCAGCACGAATCAGGTAAGGAATGGGGCGATCTCCACGCACCCCTGTTTCCACATACTTCTGAGGCACCTCAGACAGGCCAAAGACATCCAGCGTGTAAGTCTCCGTCGGAGAGGGTGGCAGCGCAGGCCAGGAGTTTTTCGGCGGCACACCGTCCTCGCAGATCTGCACCAGCACGCGGCCCTTGGGCAGCTTCTTGGCATCAATCGGTGGCGGTGGTGGCTGGAACTGATAACGCTGCGCCAGCAGCACTTCCGGGAGCACCTCGCGATACACGGCGATCTCATCCAGGGCACCCGCCAGGGTATTGCCTGCGCCGCCACCATAACCAGTGCCGATCATGACATCGTCCGCATCGCTCACGGGTGGCTCGGTGGTCTTGCCCGCAATGTCCCAGACACCGCCGCTCGTTTTCTTGCCGTCCACATAGGCCTTCATCGTCTCCGGCTTGCCGAAGGTGTAGGTCACCGCCACGTGATGCCAGCCGGACCCCGGATTGAAACCTTCTTTGGAAACCCAACGGTGATAATTTTCCGCCCCAGCCTTGTTGCGGCTGCGAAAAAGGAAGCAAGGCCGCGCCTCACCACCCTCGCCCTTTAGGCGCAGCGCCCAGTTCTGATTTTCGGAGGTGAACTTGTCCGACTTGTTCCGCCCTTTGCCAATCAGGTAAACATACTTCCCGTTAGCCAGATCTTCGGCATTCACCCAGGTCTCGATGCTAATGGTATCCCCCTGGACGAAACGCAGGTTTGTTTCAGGCAGGTCGGCTTCCTTGACCTGGATGAAGCTGTCCTTGCCAGTAAAGACAGCCGCCTTGTTGCCTTTTTCAAAAACGGGATAGATCGGTTTCTGCGGGCCCGTGGGCTCGATCGTTGCCTTGCCTTTCAATTCGCCAGGCTCTTTGCCTTCAAAGGTCCACTTCACCAGCGGGCTCACCTTCGGCACGGGGGTGGAGTCGTTCTGGGCGGCGTTTTTCGCGTCGTCCGCAGGATCGGCCGCCAGTAGCAGGCCAGGAAGAAAAAGGAATGGAAGGGCGCGTGTCATGTCCGGGTGTGTTTCAGTGTATGAAACCAACGCCCCCTGACGAGACATTTCACAGCCGCCGACACCCCACTTTAGGGGGATGCCGGACAGACGGCGAAAAAGCTGAAAGTCCCCCTACCCTCACTTCGCCAAGGGCAGCTCGTAGCACACGGCCTCGCGATCATTGCGCACCAGCAGGTAACGGCCCGCCAGCGTGGGATGGTTCCAGGTCTTGCTGCTCAGGGCACCGATCTTGCCCAGTTCTTGAAATCCTTCGGGCTTTGCCGCCGCGAGATGAACCGGGCCGCTTTCGCTCTGGATGATGACCAGATCATCCACCAGCAGGCTCTGGCCGGAGGCAAAACGCCCCTCTTTCCACAGGCGCTCACCGGTGGCCAGATCCAGGCAGGCCAGCCGCCCGTCATCCAGGCCATAGGCATGGCCTTCCCGCGCCGCCGGGCTGTTGAACTGCGTCTTCATCTTCATGCCTGTCCACAGTTGTGTAGCCGCCAGAGAACCATCCGCTGCCGCCTTGATTTCCAGCATCTGGCAGCCCATGCCGTAACCGGCGGAAAGAAATACCCGATCCAGGCCTAACACCAAGGGTTGTGAAGCCTTGGGCCAGTTGGCACCACCCCATTCATGATCCAGCAGCACAGCGCCACTGGCAGGATCATAGGCGGTCAAAGAGCGCACGTTATTGCTCAAGATCACCCGTTTTCCCGCCAAAGTAGCGAGCAAAGGTGAGGAATAGCAGGCTTGGTCATCGCCTGCTTTCCAGGCCAACTCACCCGTATCGAGTTTATAAGCAAACAACACGGGCCCCTTTGTCTGGCCGCCCGTTACCACCACTTTGTCATCCACGATCAAGGGCGAGGCACTGACACCCCACTCGATGTTTTCCAGCTTGTTTTCCGCCAGGACAGAGCGCTGCCAGATCGGCTTGCCCGTGGTGGCATTCAGACAGTTCAGCAGCCCAGTCGCCCCATAGGCATAAACCCGCCCCTCATGCACCGTCGGCGTTGCATGGGGTCCATCCCCACTCTGCCATTGGGAAAAGCGCACCGGGTCCGCATAGGACCACAGCAGCTTGCCCGTAAAGAGATCGTAGCACGTCACCATCTCCTCTTCGCCTCGCTGCTCCTGCGTGTAGGCTCGCCCCTGGACTACCGCATACGCGGACCATCCCAAGCCAATCGGCTGACGCCACAGCTCCTTCGGAGTCACCGACTTCCAATCGGCCGCCAGCTTAGCGCCCGTGACTGTGCCGTCTCGATTCGGGCCAAAGAACTGCGCTACATCGGTGGACTGAGCCAGCATGGTTGCATCCGGGGACCAGCCCTCGGCAGCTTCCGCCGTTTTCATCTTGGCCAGGGAGGGACCTTCGGATTTAGACCACTTCCACACGATGTTCGGCAGTCCCGTACCATCCAGGGTCCCATCCACTCGTGTCGTCCATTTCGCCACGCCTCCCAACACCACCAGCAGAACCAACCCCGTCAGCCGGAAACGCCAGGAGAAGCGTGGAGTGAAGACGAACCACAAACAGTTCAGGATCACCACCAGCAGCGGGATGGCTGCCGTGAGCCAGCTTTTGAGATTCCGCTCAAACTCAGGCAGCGAACGGATGTAGAAAACGGCAGCCAAGCCCAGAAGGATCGTGGCAATGGGAAACCAGGGCAAGCCACGAGAACGCGCCTTGGGGACGGAGGGAGAATCAGTGGTCATAGACGGATATGGAGATTGTCAGTTCGGAGTGAGTGCTTACTTCTACACAAATTCAAAAAACATCAGCTCATCAGCAGAGCAAACGCCTGCGGGTGATAGTTTCGACGAATGGCCTCGGCCTTCAGCCCCAGGCCCTTCAAGGCAAACCAGACCGCCTGCTCCACCTGAGCTGCGCGATCCACTTCCAGTTCCACCACGGGGCGACCCGGCATTTCATTCAGCATCAGCATGGCCGCAAAGTGCTGCACAAACCATGCTCCGACCTTTCCCTGCAAAGGTGAAGCTTCGGCATCGCCAGCAGCCATGGCCACCGCCAAGCAAGACTCCATCTTTTGGATAAACTCGCGCCCCACGCGCTGCATGAAACCCCGGGCAAAGTTGCCATCTTCAATGATGCTGTTTGCCAGCAGGCGATGCAGGGCCTGCTCCGCCTCCGGCACCGCAGACACAGGGCGCAGCATCTTGGCCATCATGTAATGCACCAGCGTGG
>DMMK01000519.1 GCA_003453085.1 Verrucomicrobiales bacterium | reverse complement strand
GTATTAACACCCAGTGCAGGCGTCACAGAGTAAGAAACAGTGCTCCAGGTGCTACCATCGTAGCGCACAATGTTTCCGTTTTCTCCCACTGCCCAAATGTTGCTAGCGGAGGCCCCCCAGATGGCCCGAAGACCGGGGGTCTGAGTGTGCTGAATTGTCCAGCTTGTGCCATTCCATTTGAGGATGTTGCCATACTCGCCGTTGCTGGACACGGCCCAAATGTTATTGGCGTCCGAACCCCAGATGGAATAGATGAAGTGAGGGCCATTGGTGCCATCCGTTTCCAGTCCCGAAGTGAAAGTGGTCCATGTGGAGCCATTCCACCGCATGAGGTGTCCTTTACGGCCCCCCACCCATACATTGTTCGCGCTGGTCCCCCACACGCTATAGAGAGGTAAGGTAGCTGTGGATGCCTGATACGCCCACGCGGTACCGTCCCACTTGAGCAGAACATCGTCGCTAGCCGGTCCGCCGGTGGCCCAGACATTGTTGGCATCGGCTCCCCAGAGGCCACGCAAGTTGGAACTCACAGGTGAATTCGCATTCTGTACAGTCCAAGTGGCCGCATTTGCAGGACCGCCAAGGCAGAGCAAGACTGCGGCGACCTTTAGGGCAGAAAATAAAGCTTTCATGAAAAAATTAATGAGTCGTAGATTGAAGCAGCAGACGCAGATCGATTCGGTGGTCATCAATCCACCACGCGCAGGCGGAACTCGCCCGTGCCGCCGGTGATGCTGACTGTGACATCCCGAGTAGCCCCCGTGCCAGTGACGCCCGTGACGGTGCCGGTGATGCTGCTGCCGCCCACAGGGACGACGGCATAACGGGCGGTGGCCGGCGCATTTAGCGCGACCGCCTCCGAATAAGTGACCCGGAAGGTGACGGTGGTGGTGGAGACGGCCTGCCCGGTGGGGCTGAGGCGAGTGACGGAAAGAACCTGCGGAGGTGTGGTATCCACCGTCCACGTGTAGCTGGCGGGGCTGGCATCCACATTGCCCGCCGCATCCACAGCCCGCACCTGGAAGGTGTGGCTGCCATCGCTCAAACTGGTGTAGGCAGTCGGGCTGGTGCCCGTGGCGAAACTGGCTGCATCCAGCTTCACCTGATAGCTGGCCACGCCGCTGCCGCCAGTATCGCTGCCTGTAAAGCTCAAGCTGGCACTGGTGCTGGTGGTGAGCAGGGCGGGGGTCGCCGTAATGCTGGTATCTGGCGCGGTCTTATCCACCGTGTAGGTTTCCCCCACGAAAGGCAGGGTGGTGGTGACATCGGACGAGAGGCCCGTGTCATTGTCCAAACGAAGGAGGAGGGTGCCATCCGTGCCGGTGGTGACGGGGACCGTCCAGCTCAGGCCCGCATTCGCGGTGGTGGGAGTGCCCACAGAGGCACCGGTGCTGGTGCCGCCGAGGGTGAAGTTGCTGGCGGTTACACCCGTGACGGCACTGCCAAAGGTGAGCGTCCAGTTCACCGTGTTCAGGTTTGTCGGTGTCGCATTGGCACGGGCAAGGCTGCTGACGGTGGCGGTGGAAGCTGAAGCAGTGATGTCTGAGATGGTCACGTTGTTCACCGCAACGTACATATCTACGCCGCCATTGCCCGTGATGCGGACCTCATCAATGTCCACAAACTTTGTTCCCCCCAGTCCGGCAAGATCCACCGTGTCATACCACGGCGCACCAGAGACTTGGTAGGTGATGAACCCGGCGCTGAGGCCGTCGTCGAAGGCTTCGATCCTGAGAAGATCACCATCCACGCCGCCGTAGTCCACAATGAAGATTGAGCTCATGGTGAAGTTCGTTGCCGTGGACGAGCTTTTGATGTTGAAGACCGACTGGATGCTGCTGGCCGCGTACCCACCTGCAATGCCGTTCGCACCCGGGTAGATACTGGGCTGATAAGTCATCGGCAAATCGGTGGTGCCATCTGCCGCTTTGGCGGAAAACTGGAGCGAGATGCCTGGCACATCGTTGGATCCCCCCTGGCCATCCGTCACCACCGTGCCGGAGATCCCCGTGGTGGCGTTGAAGATGATGGTTGCTGAGGCTGTGGCAGTGGTGAAGGTACCCACGCCGCTGTAGCTCGTGCCAGCGCTGTTCGTGGCATAGGCCTTGTAGCTGTAGCCACTGCTTGCTGCGAGGCTGGTGGCATTCCGTGTGAAGGCTCCCGTGCTGAAGGTTCCGCTCTCCGTGAGCACCGTGACATTCGCCCCGCCGATTTCTGGATTGTTGTTTTGAGCGGTGAGTGCATAAACCACGCCACGAGCCGTGGCATCAGCCCCACCTGTGGCGGTGATGCTGCCACCGAGGGTGGCCGTGTTTTGAGTGACGGAGGAACTGGTAGGAGACGCAACCGTGGGGGAGGCAACCACAGCCCCGAACGATGACTGGATGAGGTCATTGCCTGCATTGGTATCAATAAACCCAATAGAAGTCGCATTCGTCTGGAACGCCACCCTCCCCTGGTTGTCCACACGAGGCAGTCCAACGGCAAAGGTACCATTGGCAGCAGTGGTCCATTCGTTGCCGACTGCATCAACATTCGCCCGCTCCATGGAACTGGTGGAGGTGTCAAACCGGAAAACATCGCTTCTGGCGTTTGTATCTCCTGCCACCAAATTGGTAGCGCTGGATACAAAAGCTGCATAACGACCATTGGGCGAAAAATGAATCGCCGTCGTCCCGGCAGATGGGGAGGGAATCAGAGGATAATTGTCAAAGAAAAACCGGCTCAGACGGCTCGAACCTCCATCTCGGTCATACCGGTACAGGTCCGTGACTGCGTTGGTGTCTGAGGAGGAAGCGCCAAAGTTAATGTCAGCATGGACAAAAAATAAATAACGACCATCTGGAGACAAATATGAGATCGCCGGATTCAGAACTTGGGCGCTGGGGGCCGCGTCATCATTGCGTTTGGTCACGAGCTTCATCGTGTCCGTTTGCCGGTCATATAGGTAGAGGGCCTCGCTGTTGGTGACGTAGGTGCCTGTATAGGTATCCCATCCATTGTATAAAGCGGTTTCAAAGGCGGTATAGCGACCATCCTCAGAAATAAAAATGCTCTGCACATCCACCGGGGCGATGGAATTCACATTTCCAGGAACATGAGTGACCAGAGTGACGGCACCGGACACACGGTTGATCAAAAATAGAGGCGTATAAATTGTTGCGCCAAAAGTTCCCTGCCCAGCATCGTAAATGTTTTTGGGCATGTTCGGGCTGCCTGCATAAATCCCAAGCCAATTGCCATCTCCCGATATGGCCACGCCCTGTGACTGGACGTCAGCAATGAAGGTGATTGTTCCGGTCGTCCGATCCCAAAAATAGGGCCGTTGAGCCGCCCCATTGCCAGGCACGAGGTTCGTCGCATCGGAGGCAAAGATCACAAACCGACCGTCATCCGAAGCTCTCGGCGTTCCCGTGTAACGATTGTTCATGCCTCCCGTCGTAGACCCGGATGCGTGAGACACAAGAGTGACGGCCCCAGTCTGCAGATTCCTTTGAAAGATATCATTCGAGTTGGCCACAACCGCATCATTGTTGTCTACAAATCCTGCGAGCAGATCGGTCGCATTGGACGCGAATGTCAGATAAACTCCATCGGTTGATGATAACGGAAGCAGGCTGGGCTTATCAGCAGCGGTTCCCGGAGTACCCGTCTTGTAAGATAACAGGGTCAATGTGGGGGCAGCAGAAACTGCAGCAGCGAAAAAAAGAGACAACGACACCCAAAAAGAAGCTTTCATGACTTAGTACTAAGGATTCAAGCCGATTTGCATTAATCACTGCAAGCACGGCTGGGGAAAAAAAGCCTCGAAAGACTTTTTTTTATTTCAAATATACTTATATAATATAAGCATCCCATCAAGTTGCCTGCAAGTCGATAAATCAGCTTCCTCAATGCACCTTATCATGCATAAAAAAATCTTAGATAAAAACATTCTTTTATCAAGATCGAAATGCACTTCTGCTTTAACCAGCCGCTGGACGCTGACCGATGATCGCAGGCAATTCTATAGGCTCCCCACCGCGAATGAGAGACAGCTTTACCTCGGTTTTGGGAGCAAAGGAGCGGATGATCTTTAACAGATCTCCGGGGGTGCGAAAGGTGCGACCATTGATGGCTGTGATGACATCTCCTACAACAAGGCCTGCACGGGCAGCGGGGGACTGGGGATCGAGGTCCGTGATGTAAGCCCCCAGGGTGACGGAGCCCCCCAGAGACGCTTCCACACGCACGGGCTCGGCATTCAGTTCCAGGCCCAGGTAGCCCATGCCGGCCACGGAGGCGGGGTCACCGCCTTTGGCCTGATTGCGAATGGCCTCCACCACCATTTTGGCATCATTGGCCGGCACAGCCAGCCCTACGCCCTGCCAGGCACGCACATTTTCGTCTCCTCGATAGATGGCGACATTGATGCCGATGATCTCCCCCCGAATGTTGACCAGGGGTCCCCCGGAGTTGCCAGGATTGATGACCGTATCCGTCTGTAAGTAGTCCAGTTGACTGTCGCTGAGATGGCGGTCCCGTGCGCTGATGATGCCCTGGGTAACAGTGCCGCTAAGGCCGAAAGGATTGCCCACGGCAAACACCAGCTGGCCCACACGGGCCTCATCCGAATTGGCAAAAGCGAGGGCTGGAAAGTCCTTTTTCCCGCCTTCGATCTTGAGGAGGGCAATGTCACGTTCGCGATGCGCCCCTAAAACACGGGCCGGATACTGCTGATTGTCATTGGTGGTGACGATGACTTCGCTGACATCGGCAATGACGTGGTAGTTGGTGATGACGTGCCCCTCTTTCGAAATGATGGCCCCGGAGCCTAGGCCCGGGATGATTTGAGCACGGCCACTGACGACGCCGAAAAACGGATGCCAGGCGGTCTGCCCCCGGCGCACCGTTTTAGTGGTCACACTGACGACGCTGGGCAGCACGGCTGACGAGAGCTTGGAAAACTCATCGTTCATGGCGCTGAGAATCTTCACGTCATTGAGGTCCAGCTTGGGAGCCACCGGGGCTGTGAATGACTGGGCAGCCTGCGGCTTTTCGCCGCGCAGAAAATTCAGCAGGCCGTACCCCTCCTGGCCCCGACGCCAAATGGAAAAAACCAAAGTGGCGATGAGAAAAACGGTGACGGCAAAAACTAAACGGCGGAGAGTTTCCATGACGATGCCCTTACGATGCGTGGCTGCGGGCCGATGGCAAGATGCGGACTGCGGCTTCTTGCCCTTCTGAACGCCTATCTGCCAGAAAAGATCTCTGACAAAAGCGACCAGGGCAGCCGGCGTGGCATTCTTTGTGCGAGAGGAAGTTTTGCCGCGAAGAGCCAACGCTTTCATATTCAAGGTTGTCAGACTCCTTTGCGTCTCATACCTTCACTCAGACCGTCCTTTCATGATTCACGATCCTGCCCCGGACAACAGTGGGCCCGCCCTTCTGGGCAGCTCAGGCCAGCGGCGTCCCCCTTTGGCCCAGGCCGCACGGGATGAGCACCGCATCGGGCTCATGCCGACGGAAGGCTGGCGAAAGCGCAACCTGCAGTATTTCGGTGAAGTACTGATCCCTTCCCTGCTCTCGCCTCGCAAGCCTGGCCGCGTGATTGATGGTGTGCCGCTGGTCTCTTCTACGGAGATTGGCGTTACCTGGCTGGGACACGCTGGCTTTTTTGCCCAGATTTCTGGCGTCAACATTCTCATTGATCCGAACTGGGCGCTCTGGCATGGCCCCATCAAGCGTCTGCGCCATCCCAGCGTCTGGGCCAGCGATTTGCCACCCATTGACTTGGTGCTGGTGACGCATGCCCACTATGACCACCTGCACCTCCCCAGCCTGCGTAGGGTCGCCCGTGGACAGCCCATTATTGTGCCCAAAGGTGTGGGCGGCATCGTCAAGCGGGCCGGATTTGGCCAAATCGTGGAACTAGACACCTGGCAGCGGGCGAAATTCCGCGATCTGCGCATCACCCTCACCCCGGCCCGCCACTGGGGGGCCCGCATGATTCATGATACCCATCGCGGTTTTGGGGGTTACCTCATCAGCTCACCCCAGCGAAGCCTCTTCCACTGCGGTGACAGCAGCCTTTTCGATGGATTCACGGAAATCGGCCAGCGCGCTCAAATTGACCTAGCCCTGATGCCCATCGGTGCTTACCAGGCCCCGAGTGGTCGCCCGGTTCACATGAATCCCGAAGAAGCCTTGGACGCCTTTGCCATGCTGGGTGCCCAGCATATGGTGCCCATGCACCACGATACTTTTCCCCTGGGTGGAGAACCCATCCATGAACCGGCGGAACGGCTGCTGCTGGCCACCCAGGCCCGTCAGCTACAGGACCGCGTGCGCATCCTTCACGAAGGCGAATCGGCTCTGTATTAAGCCCGGCCTCTGCATTGCCGCCATGACGCCACTGCTGACTCTCATCGCTGCGGTTTCATCAGATGGTTTCATTTCCAGAGGACAAGGAGTCCCGTGGGATATGCCTGATGATCGCGCCAGCTTCCGCGCCTACACGCATGGGAAATGGCTGCTGTTAGGTCGCAGGACGTATGAGGAGATGCTCGGCTGGTTCTCTGACCACCATCCACTGGTGCTGACACTGAATGAAAAGTTTGTCCCGTTTCTGGGAGAACGTGTGAGCAGCGTCTCCTCGGCCTTGCGGCAGGCGGGGGAGGCAAGGCAGGCCGAATTGGTCGTGTGCGGTGGGGCGGCGGCCTATGAGGCAGCGATGCCCCAGGCGGACCGCCTCATCATCACCCATGTGAATAATGCCCTGGGTTCAGGAGTCCGCTTCCCCGTGTTTAGCCACGATGACTGGGAACCCGTGACCCGCCAAGAGCACCCGGCGGACTCTCACCACGCCCACAGCTTCAGCATCGTGACCTACCAGCGTGTGCGCCATTACCAGCATGCGGCCTGACTGCCTGTTGCATGAGGCATCCCTCCAGACGACCTTAAGACAGCCATGACCCGGTCCTTTGCAATCCTGCTTTTATTTGCCAGCCTGAGCCTCGCAGCTCTTGCATCGGCGCAGGATCACCCGGCCCCACCCGCCAACGGCCTTCGGGATGACACCCGCGCACTGCCCGCACAAAGGCAGGCGGAACTGGCCGGGGAAATCGCCTCCTGCCGGGCCGCCCTCCGGGCGGATGTCTGGCTGAATGCCGGCACTTTCCTCCCCTCGGGCCAGACCCTCCGCAGCCAAGCCAGGGATCTGCGCCAGCACTGGAGCCCAGATCGCGATGCCATCCTACTGGCGTATGATCGGGCCAGTGATTCCCTGGCTCTGTCGCTTTCCCCCAGCCTCTGGGAACGCTACCCGACGGCCGAAATCAGTGCCCTGTCCCCACGTGTCGCAGCCCTCATGGCCGCAAAGGAGCAACCGCTGGACCAACGGCTGGCCGCCAGCCTGCGCCTGGTCATGACCCAGATGCAGCATCTGGAACAACAGCGCCGCACGGCTGCCACGACACTGTCTGTAGATCATGCCCGCATCGCCCGGATCTTCGCAGTGACTCTAGCAAGTGGGGCGCTGGTTTTGGCCCTTTTGGGAACCTTCATGCGGCGGCGGGATGTGCAGGCTGCCTGGCAGCTTCATTTCCCGGATGTGCAAGTGGGCCTTCGCTTTGGCGCTGCTCACGGTGGCGGCATCCTTGCCGAAAAAGACAGAGGGTAATCACTTCTGTCGGAGCTTTGTTATTCCAAGGAAATTCAAGCCCCACGGCGCGCTTGGGTAAAAACGGTCAATCCCATTGATGCTCCGCCAAGGGGAACTTGCGCAGGTCATCAGAAGATGGCAGCCGACGGCACAGCAAGGCTCTCTCAATACTCCTCTTCTTCCGCTGTCTCCGGACCACCATGAATCGGCACGGGGATGCCCAGCTTTTCCATGGCTGATTCGACGGTTTTGATGTGCTTCAGCGGCAGCTTTTTGCGCTGGTATTTGCGGAAAAGGAGATCGTGCAGTTTCAGCCACGTATCGGCCGTGGGCTGCATGGGCATCCACTCCTCGCCATCAGGATGGGCCAGGCGGAAGAGCCACTCGCGCGAGTTCCAGTGGGCGCGGATGTACTG
>DMMK01000250.1 GCA_003453085.1 Verrucomicrobiales bacterium | reverse complement strand
GCCGATGGCAACTGGACGGACTTCAAATGGACTTTCTCGCGCAACACTCCTGATGAAAAATTCACTCTCACCATCTCCCCCACCATGGGCAAGGGCAGCATTCAAATTGACGATGTGAAGATCGCTGCCACCAGCGCGAGTTCCCCAAACATCAAGCAATAGCCGACGAGCCAGCCAACTGGCCACGCAGGGGAATCTTCAAAGAGGCCGGGCACCTTCATCAGGTCCCGGCCTCATTCTTTAGAAGGCCAGCCGCAAAGCTCGATACAACGCCGTACGAATCAGGCGATGGGAGGGCAGAAGTTCAGCAACTCGATCTCGACCGCGTGTTTCTTTTCAGGCTGCACCTCGACGATGCTGAGGCTGCCGTACTCAATGTTGAAATGGGCCATGTATTTCAAAGGCTGCTCCAGCAACAGGGCCAGGATGACCCGGATGATGCCGCCATGGCAAAAGATGGCCACCCGACGATGGGGGTTTTCCTGAAGGATCTTCAGCAGCGCCGGCTGCACACGCTGGGCCAAAGCTGCGGCTGTTTCGCCGTTCGGGATGCCCGGATTCTCAATGATCTCCAGCCAATCAAAAGCGCTCACCCCAAAGTGTTCCTGGATGCCGTCCCAGCGGTACCCCGTCCAGTCGCCAAAATCCACCTCACGCAGATCCGGCACGAGGATGGGCTGCAGTCCTTTGGCAGCGGCCAGAGGGGCCAGCGTCTGCTGCACACGGACCATGGGGCTGGCATACAGGGCATCCAAGGGAGTATCTGCCAGCCAGCGAGCCACGGCGGCCCCATGCTGCTGGCCAAGGGGTGAAAGCTCCATGTCAATGCGGCTGCCACCAAAGACACGGTGGTAACGCTCCTCCACTTCGCCATGACGGATGAGATAGAGCTGGGTGGGATGGTTGGGCAGGTGCGATTTCACAGCGCCGTTTCCATCGTCCAGAGCCAGGAAACGATCAAGGTTCCAGGGCATAAAAAAAGCGGCGACTCGTGAGAGCCGCCGCTGTGATTTGAAAGCAAACGTTACTGGATGAAGTAGAATTGGCGGGTATTCAGCGCGGCCCAAAGAGCATCGCCTTTGCCGACGGAACCCTTGCCTTCCACCACAGGTTTCAGCAGTTCCTGCTCTTCAGCGGTCGCCTTGCGGCTGAAAAGAGAGAGATAGATGGTATCGATCGTCTGCTCGGTGGTTTCGGCACGGCGCAGGGAGCGGGAAATCATCGTGTAAGGATTCAGTAGCTGAGTGAATGTTTTGCCATTCAGCAGCATGAGAGCCTGCCCCACGCTGGCTTCGTCATTGCTGTTTTCGACCAGCTCACGGTCGCTCTGGCCAAACTCGCGCAGGAAGTGGCCGTTCGGGGCCGGGCTGCGCAGGTCGGCTGCACGGACCATGAAAGTATCGCGGAAGTTTTCCCAGGCTTTGAGGGAGGTCAGTTCTTTTTTGTCGTCCACTTTCAGAGCTTCAGCATCCCGTTTCAGGCGCTGCTGCTGCTGGGCGGTGAGGCGGGCACGCTGCTGCTTCGCCATGATGGCGAGGGCTTCATCCACGCCCAGGTCCTGGCCGTCCTTGCTGCGAATGACACTGGTGATTTCCTTGGCGAACTCCACATCGTCCACCTGCTCCTTGAGCTTTCCTTCACGGGCGAGTTGGGCGAACTTTTTGAAGCCCATCGAGTAGATGATTTCCTCGGCGGCGGCATCAATGGCGCGACGCTGATTGGTCACCACTTTTTTGGCGGCGCGGATGGCATCTTCATCCTTGTTTTTGTTCGCTTCGGTGAGCTGTTCCTGGGCCTTGCGCACATCCGTGGCGAGCTGCTTTTGCACGGCCACAACCTTGGCAGCGCCTTCGGCGAGTTCTTTGGAGGTCAGGGCATTCAGGGCGCGATCCAGCCACTCCACGCGGCGGATGGTGGATGCGCGCTCAATGCTGGCGGTCATGCTTGGCGTATCTGGGGCAGGCTTGTAAAGGGCCACCATGCTGTCCCAAATCTGCTCAGCACTCATGCGGCGGAGGACAGGGCCTGGGAAGTGGTACACTTCGCCCAGTTCCACGTCTTTGGCGTAGGCGGCACGCTGGTAGGTGCTGCTGTTGTAAATGATGCGCAGATAGGCCTTCATGTCGTAGTTCACCTGCTTCATGGTCTCTTCAAGGAAGGTCATGAGCTGCGGATTGCTCGGCACCGTGGAGTCCGTGAGTTCATCCACAGGCTCAATGACACCCACGCCCATCACTTTTTTCCAGAGACGGTTGGCGATGACGAGGGTGAAGCGTGGATTGTCCTTCGAGGCTACCCAGGAAGCATAGGCCTGGATAGGTTTTTGGCCTTCTTTGACGATCTTGCCGTCCTTGGAAAAGGCGGCCGGAATCATCGGCTCCACCACGCTCTTGGGCTTGGCATCTGCGTATTGATAGTCGTGAGGCAGACGCAGAGGCTTTTTGTCCGTCTCATCCAGCACGGTGTTGTAGCGCAGCGGGCGCAAAATCTCGTTCATGGCGCGGCCAACATCCTTGCGGGCCAGCCCGGTCGCTTCGCCCATCATCATGGAGTCCATGGATTTATCGCCCTTGCCACCCTTTTTGCCCTTGGCACTGCGGCCATAAAAAGCCTGGGCTAGCAGTGGATTCGACAGCCCGTTGGTGCCGGTCATGCCATTGCTGTGCGCGGCCATCTGGAAGTAGTCCATCTGGGTCCACTTGTCGAAGGGGTGGTTGTGGCACTGGGCGCACACCATGCTGGTGCCCAGGAAGACCTGGGTGGTGACGGCCATGTTATCCAGCGGCATGTTGTAATCGCGGATGTAAAAGCCCACGGCGCCATTTTCATAGGTCTTGCCTTTGGCCGTCAGCATCTCCTGCACCATCTGGTCGTAGGGCTTGTTGGCCTTGAGGGAATCGCGCACCCAGTTGGAATAGGCGGCCCCGGCAGGCTGGCTATTACCCTGGGTAAGCTGGGATTTCACCCGCAGCAGGTCGCTCCAATAGTTGGCAAAGTTCTGCACATAGCCATCGGAGGCCAGGAGATCATCAATGAGCTTGGCACGCTTGTCTGCCGAAGGGTCGGCCAGGAATTCAGTCGTTTCCCTGAGGGTCGGGATGCGGCCGGCGATATCCAGGTAGATGCGGCGCACGAAAATCTCATCCGAGACCGGAGCGGTGGGTTGAATCTTTTCCTTTTCCAGCTTGGCAGAAACCAGTTGGTCAATCTGCTTGGCTTTGGCCTGAATGTCGGTCAGGGACATTTCCTTGGCCTGCACCAGCCCCGCCAGCGCACAGGCCATGGCAGCCAGCGCCGTGGGTAAACGGTAGCCCGGAGTTTTCTGAGTGGGGATGGGTTTCATGGGAGTCTTTTTAAAACATTACGTGCAGTGCGGGGTGGCACGATGCGATCCTGGGGGGCAGGACAGGGGCGGAAACGAACCCCTGAGAGGCATCTTTCACGCCGTTTGAACGAAATAATTCGATTTCGAACCGGCAAGGCCTTTCTGTTCTCCTGGGCAAGAGCTTCCTACAAGCTCCATTGAACTCCCTTGAGGGACTCTATTTGGCTTTCTTCAGAAACAGGTGGGCGTATTTTTCCATCCAGTCTTCCGGGAGGCGCATCGGCTTACCTTGGGGCATCTGGACGAGGGCCAACGACTGACGGCAGGTGATGAGCACCGTCTCCTCTCCCGCCCGGCGGATCTCGAAGGCCACCCAAAAGCGCACGCGCTCCACGCTTTCCAGACGGCCTGAGATGACAAGCTCATCCCCTAGCGTGGCTGGTTTGCGATAATCGATCTCCGTGCGGACCACGACGGGGTAAACCTGGGTCTGCGCCATGTCCCGCAGTTTCATGCCCAGCTTGGCCGCTAGGCGCGTGCGCGCGGTCTCGATCATCCGCAGGTAGGCGATGTTATGCACCACGCCACCAATGTCGGTGTCGAAAAACATGACTTCCTCACGGGTCTCGATGGTGGTGCTGTCGTCGTTCATGATGGTTTGGGGCGGTGTTCTGTGTTAAAGGAGGCCGGAGGATTTGCAACTTTCCTGAGCAATCGCTTTTCTCCGAGTGTCTGAACGAGTAACCAGTCTCCTGTCTCCTATGCGCCGCGCCATCTACCCTGGAAGTTTTGATCCCATCACCAACGGTCACCTGGACGTGCTGCAACGCGCGGCCGGGCTGTTTGACGAGCTGATCGTCGCCGTGGCCCAGGACAATGCCAAGCAGAGCCTCTTCACCGTGGAAGAGCGGGTGGAATTGCTGATCGGTGCCACCGAACACATCCCGAACCTGAAAGTGATGCCGTTTCAGGGGCTGCTGGTGGATTTTGCTAAACAGCAGGGTGCGGTGGCCCTAGTACGCGGGCTGCGGGCCGTGAGTGACTTTGAGTTTGAATTCCAGCTCGCCCTGATGAACCGGAAACTGGAGCCCAACCTGGAAACCATGTTTCTGATGCCCCGCGAAGAGCTGACCTATATCAGCAGCCGGCTGGTGAAAGAGATCTCCCGGCTGGGTGGCAACGTAAATCAATTTGTCCCCCCCCACGTCGTCGCGGCCTTGAAAGCCCGGCAAATGAAGAGCTGAAGACCGCTTGGCCGGTCTTCCCATCCCCCTTTAACCGTTATGAATCCCTTCCAATTCGACATCCGCAACCTGCCCATTGATGGCAAACAGGTGACGGGCAGCCTGCCTGCCAGCTTTTTCCAGCTCCCTGAAAACGACCTGGTCAAAGCCGAGACACCCGTGGTCTATGACCTCACTTTTATCCATGATGACAAGGATATCATCGTCACTGGCAGCCTGGATGCCACTTTCAGTCTGGAGTGTGGGCGCTGCCTGGAGCGTTTCCAGCAGCGGGTGCACCTGGCCGAATACCAGGCCGAGGTGCCAATTGAAAAGGAAACAACGATGGACTTGACAGACCTCGTGAGAGAAGACATTCTGCTCACCCTTCCGAACTTCCCGCGCTGTGAAGACGGCAACGTTGATCCGCGCGACTGTCCTGCTGAGGGCAACTTCGATCCAACTGATGAACCTCTGGTGAACGAAGAGCCTGGTGCTGACGGCGGAGTCTGGAATGCCCTCGATCAATTGAAATAGCGACCCCTTCCGAACATGGCCAATCCAAAACGCAGACAATCCAAGAGCCGTCAACGCCTCCGTCAGGGAGCTAAACGCTGGCGCGCCCCCGTCCTCAAGACCTGCCCAGAGTGCGGCACGTCCGTTCCTGGCCATGTGGCCTGCCCTTCCTGCGGCTACTACAAAGGCCGTCAGGTGCTGAACATCACCGCTGGCGAGTAATCGCAGCGACTGAGAGAGGCTCATCTTTCCAACCCCGCCTGGGAAACCGGGCGGGGTTGAGTTTTTGCGTATCCAGAACCTTGGTTTAAAAGGCCAGCTTTTGCCGCCTGACTCAGGTGTGGCTTATCCTAAAAACAGGGATGGAAAAGCTGTCACCGATCCCGGGTCTCGGGGGAATGGGCTGAGGGTGGGCAAACGTTGACTTTGGCAGCTCACCTTGCGAGTGAG
>DMMK01000058.1 GCA_003453085.1 Verrucomicrobiales bacterium | reverse complement strand
GAAATGGGCCAGCCTTTGCATGCCTTTGACCTCGATAAACTCAATGGCGGCATTGTCGTGCGTCGTGCGGCCGAAGGTGAAAAGATCGTCGCTCTCGATGGCACGGAGCCAGCGCTGCTTCCGGAAGACCTCGTCATTGCCGACAGCCAGCGTCCGGTCGCCATTGCAGGCGTCATGGGCGGTGAAGAAACGGGCGTCACCGACAGCACGGTGAACATGCTGCTGGAGAGCGCCTACTTCACACCTTCCGGCATCCGCCGCACCTCGCGCCGTCTCGGCATCCATTCGGATTCCAGCTACCGTTTTGAGCGCGGCTGCGATCCGCAGCAGGTTCAGGGGGCCTCGGATCTGGCGGTGAAGCTCATTCTCGAAATCGCCGGTGGCAAGGTGGAGGAAACCCTCGCCGCCGCCGGTGCTGCACCGGTGCTCCTGCAGGATGTCACGCTGGATGAAGGGCGTGCGCATCGTTTGTTAGGCATTCCAGATCTCAGCACGGAAGAAGCCCATGGCATCCTCACCAAGCTGGGGCTGAACAAGACAGGCGGCGATGCTGAAAAGACCGTCTGGTCCATCCCCAGCTACCGTCTGGATCTCGTCCGCAGCGTGGACCTCGTGGAAGAGGTGGCGCGTGTGGTCGGCCTGGATCGTGTGCCTTCTCGCTTCACCGCCGTCATGGCCAGCGGTGATGCCACAGATCGCCAGTATGACCACGTCATGCAGCTTCGTCAGGCTTTGGCCAACCGTGGTTTCAATGAGGCCCAGACCCTGCGCCTGGTCTCCACCGCACAGATCAGCGACAGCCTGGGCAATGCCAATCCGGCCGCCGTCAGCGTGGCCCTGAAGAATCCTCTGAGCGAGGACCTCACCACCCTGCGTCCCAGCCTCATCCCTGGCCTTCTGGCCACGGCGGCCCTGAACAACCGCCAGGGTTTGCAGCGCTTGCGGTTCTTTGAATCCGGCCGCGTTTTTCTGAAGCTGCCCAATGGCCAGACCCGTGAGGAAGACCGCCTCGCCATCCTGCTCAGCGGTCCGGTAGCCACCAGTTCCTGGCATGGCCGCGAGCCTCAGGCTGCGGATGTCTTTGATCTTCGCGGAATCGTCGAGTCCCTGCCGGGCGTCACGGCGCTGGACGTCAAGCCTTTGGCTGACAACGGCACCTTCCTCCTGCACAGCGAACTGAAGGCTGGCAATCGTGTGCTCGGCTGGATCGCTCAGTTGCACCCGTCTCGCGCTCGCCAGTTGGATGCACGTCATCCAGTGTACGTCGTCGAGCTCCTTCTCAGCGCCTTGCGTCAGGGCAGCAGCGGTCCGGCCAAGTTTGAGGAACTGCCCCGCTATCCGGCCGTCACCCGCGATGTCGCTTTCGAGCTTCCTGCGGATCTGGCTAACACCAAGGTAAACGCCTTCTTCATGGGCCTCAAAGAGCCTCTGATGGTCAAGGCCGACCTCTTCGATGTCTTCCTGGACCCAAGTGGCACCAAGCTGCCAGCCGACCGCAAATCCGTGGCCTGGACGCTGACCTACCGTTCCGGGGAAAAGACCCTGGAAACCGCCGAGGTGGATGCCGTCCACGCCCGCATTCTGGCCTCGCTCGAGAAGGCGCTGCCAGCGACGATTCGCCGCTAAGCCTGTGTTTAACAGCCGATGGCCTTCTTTAAAGAGGAGGCCATCGGCTGGTCATTCACAGTTACTTTTTCTCGGCCAGAATCTTCGCCGCTTCCTCTTTGCCGATTTCACGCACGAAGAGATTTCTCCAGCGGATCTCACCGCCGTGAGTCTGCAGCATGAGGGGGCCGCTAGCTGGCAGGGGCTGGGTTTTGTCCCAGAAGTTTTCCATCTTGGCACCATCCACCACCAGCTTTTCGTTCAGCCAGATCCAGGTCACATCACCGATCTGGCGGATGCGAAAGCTGTTCCACTCGCCAAAAGGTTTGTCCGCCAGTACCAGCGGGTCGCGGCCCGGTGTTTTGGGCGTGTTGTTAAACAGGCCGCCTGAACCCAGTTTGGGATGGCGATCCGGCTTTTTGGCATCGTCAGGCTGGTTGATGTCCCAGATCTGCACCTGGGGATTGCCGCGCAGGTAGATGCCGCTGTCGGCCTTGGCCACCGTTTTGTACTCAATGAGAAATTCAATGTCCCCAAAGACCGCATCCGTGGTGGCATAGGGGCCGGTGCCGATGTTGACGAGCTCGCCGTTTTCCACCCGCCAGTGCTGGGCGAATTCCTCGCGCATCTTTTTCAGGGCCGCATCTTTTTTCTCTCCGGTCAGTTTTACCACCGAGTGGGGATTCAGCCCATGCCAGCCAGTGAGGTCTTTGCCATTGAAGATGGCCTTAAATCCGGGCGGTGGCGCCGGTTCGTTGGCGGAAAGGGGCAGGGTGGCGAGCGCCAAAAAGGCGGCGAGGAGGGAGAAAGGCGGGCATTTCATAAAGGATCGTAGGGGGGTAACGAAGCCTAGGCAGGCCTTTATGCGTTCAGGAGTGGCCTCCATTCAGCTTTTTGTGTCCGTCAGAAGTTGTGCCGTTTGGTTGCACACGTGAAGAGGACGCGCTAGATAACAGGCCCTTCATGTCCGACCCCACCAACCGCATTGATCGTCATTTCGCCGGGCTCCGCGCCTCCGGCAAGCGCGCCTTTGTCGCCTACATCTGCGCCGGTGACCCAACTCTGGACGCCACCATTGACGTTGTGCTGGCCCTCGAAAAAGCCGGGGTGGACATCGTCGAACTCGGTGTGCCCTTCTCTGATCCCCTCGCCGATGGCGTGGTGAACCAGATGGCGGCTGACCGTGCCCTGAAGGCCGGTGCCTCCTTTCCGAAGGTGCTGGAAATGATCCGCACCCTGCGGACGAAGTCCCAGATTCCCCTCGTCCTCTTCACCTACCTGAATCCCATCTACACTTATGGTTATGAACGCTTCCATACGGATGCGGTCGCAGCCGGTGTGGATGGCGTGCTGGTGCTGGATCTCCCGCCTGAGGAGGCGCTGCAGAATGCCGAACTGAAGCCCGCCCCTGAGCTGGCCCACATTCAGCTCATCGCCCCCACGTCCCCGCCCGAGCGCATCGAGCTCATCGCCAAGAATGCGGAAGGTTTTGTCTATTATGTCTCCCGTCTGGGCGTCACTGGGGCGCAGGTGGAAATCGCCACGGGCATCGCCGAACAGGTGGCCGTGATCAAACAGTCCACCGAAGTCCCCGTTTGTGTCGGGTTCGGTGTGTCCAATCCTGAGCAGGCCGCCACCGTCGCCAGCATGGCCGATGGCGTCGTTGTGGGCAGTGCCATCGTAAAGCTCATTGAAAAGAACGGCGCTGCGCCTGATCTCGCCGCGCAGGTGGAAGCCTTTGTGAAGCCTCTGGTCGCCGCCGTTAAAGCCCTTCCTTGATTCCTTTCGCACAGCCAGTCCCCACCTTTGACCGTTGACACCCCCTCACGGTCCTCCTCTCCCTCTCCTCCCATGACTCTGAACTTCTGGAAAATGAACGGTGCCGGCAATGACTTCGTCATGCTGGACAATCGCGACCTCTCCCTGGCTCTCACCACGGAGCAAATCGCCCAGCTTTGCGATCGCCATCGCGGCATCGGCGCGGATGGCCTCCTCTGCGTGGAGCCTGCGGCCGATGGCGGTGATTTCAAAATGCGCTATTATAATGCCGATGGCGGCGAGGCGGAAATGTGCGGCAATGGTGCCCGTTG
Source organism: Verrucomicrobiales bacterium (assembly GCA_003453085.1). GTDB lineage: Bacteria > Verrucomicrobiota > Verrucomicrobiia > Verrucomicrobiales > Verrucomicrobiaceae > Prosthecobacter. Next base: position 5,092 of record DMMK01000058.1, on the reverse strand, counting down.
TTTTGGCCGCTTCGTCAACCGCCTGCATGATGACAAGCTGGTGAAGATCCGTTTTGAAACGCTGGCAGGCATGATTTCCGCGGAGTTCGAAGGTGGCCAGGTGCGCATCAATATGAGCGCTCCTCACAGCCTGAAGCTCTCCACCGACTTGCCTGTCGCCGGAGAGACTCTCACAGTCCACAGTGTCAACACGGGCGTGCCTCATGCCGTCGTGTTTGTCGAGGATCTGGAAAATGTGCCCGTCCGTGAATGGGGCGCCGGTCTGCGTTACCACGAGGCCTACAAGCCCAAAGGCACCAATGCCAATTTCGCCAAAGTGCTGGCTCCGGGCAGCATCTCCATCCCCACCTATGAGCGCGGCGTGGAAGATGAAACCCTGGCCTGCGGCACCGGCATGGTCGCCTGCGCCCTGCTTCACCACGAACTCACCGGCGCACCCAGCCCCGTGACCGTTCTGGTCAAGGGTGGCGACACACTGCGTGTCGGCTTCACCGAAACCGCTCCCCACGAATATACCGACGTCACGCTTTTCGGCCCGGCGGATTTCGTTTTCCAAGGCACCGTTGCTCTCTAAAATATTTTCATCCCCACCCTCATGTTCGCAGGAACCCACACCGCCATTGTCACCCCCTTCCGTAACGGTCAGCTCGATGAGGAAGCCCTCAAAAAGCTCATCGACTTCCAGTTCGACAACGGAGTGTCCGGCGTGGTCCCTTGCGGCACCACCGGGGAATCGCCCACGCTCGACTACGATGAGCATGAGAAGGTGGTGAAGCTGACGGTCGAATTCGCCAAAGGCCGCGGCATTGTCATGGCTGGCACGGGCTCCAATAGCACCCGTGAGGCCATCGAACTGACGCAGGAAGCCGAAGCTGCCGGGGCCAATGCCTCGCTGCAGGTGGCTCCGTATTATAACAAGCCCACGCCTGAAGGTCTGTATCAGCACTTCAAGGCCATCGCCGACAACACCAAGCTGCCGATCATGCTTTACAGCATCCCGGGCCGTTGCGGCATTGAGATCGGTCTGGATGTCCTGGTGCGTCTTGCTGAGAACTGCCCGAACATCCGCGCCATCAAGGAAGCGGGCGGCAATCCGGAGCGCGTGAGCCAGATGAAGCAGGTGCTGCCTGCGGACTTTGAAATCCTTTCCGGTGACGACGGCCTGACGCTGCCCTTTATGTCGGTCGGCGGCGTGGGCATCGTCAGCGTGGCCTCCAACCTCATTCCAAAGCAGATCAGCGACATGGTGAAGCTGGCGCTGAAGGGCGACTATGCCGGGGCGCTGGGCATCCATCAGCAGTATTACCCGCTGTTCGCCGCCTTCCTGAAGCTGGCCACCAACCCGATCCCGATCAAGACCGCAATGGCCATGGCTGGCCATTGCAGCAATGAGCTGCGCCTGCCGCTGGTGCCCATGGAAGAGGCCAAAAATGAAGAGCTGCGGGCCACGCTGACAAAGCTGGGCCTCATCTAAAAAGCTGCGCAACCTTCATGGCCTAACCGGGTTTCAGACCACTGAAACCCACTCTAGGTCATGAAGGTCACTGTCCGTCTCGTTCTTCTTTTTTGCCTGTCACTCCGCGCCGTTCCGGCGGCGGAAGAGATGGCCGCCGCCCATGCGGACATTCCGGCCGATCAGCTCCAGTTCTTTGAAAAGCACATCCGGCCTGTGCTGGTGGAGCACTGCTACAAGTGCCACTCCACCGAATCTGAAAAGGTGAAGGGCGGCCTGACGCTGGACACCCGGCAGGGAACGGTCCTCGGTGGTGAATCTGGCCACCCGGGCGTCACGCCAGGGAACCTTTCGGAAAGCAGTCTCTATCACGCCATGACCTGGGCGGATGACGACATGCAGATGCCGCCGAAAAACAAGCTGCCGGACGAAGTCATCGCCAACTTCAAAAAGTGGATTGAGATGGGTGCGCCGGATCCGCGCGAACAAAAAGTGGCCGGAGCAGCAGGTGGCAGGCGTGAGATCAACATGGCCGAAGGCCGCAAGCACTGGGCCTTTGTGCCTCCTGCCGAAGCCCCCGTTCCTGAACTGAAAACGGCAAATTGGGCCGTGTCAAAGATTGACCAATGGGTGCTCGCGGGGTTGGAGCAGGCCGGGCTGAAACCTGTCGCCCAGGCCGATCGACGCACCCTCATCCGCCGCATTGCCTTTGACCTCACCGGCCTGCCACCCACTCCAGAGGAAGTGGAAGCCTACGTGAACGACACCTCTCCGCAGGCCACCCAGCGCGTGGTGGACCAGTATCTGGAATCGCCCCGGTTTGGTGAACGCTGGGGTCGTCATTGGCTGGATGTGGCGCGTTATGGTGAGAGCAGCGGCAAAGAGGTAAATCTCCTCTATCCTCATGCCTGGCGCTATCGGGATTACGTCATTGATGCCTTCAACCGCGACAAACCCTACGACCAGTTTTTGAAGGAGCAGATCGCCGGGGACCTGATGCGCTTTGATAACAAGCGCGACCAGGCTGAAAAGATCGTCGCCACCGGCTTCCTCGCCATTGGCTCCAAGGGGCATAACAACCGCGACCGCCGCCAGTTCAATATGGACCTAGTGGATGAGCAGATTGATGCTTTGTCGCAATCCATGTTAGGCCTCACGCTGGCCTGCGCCCGCTGCCATGATCACAAGTTTGATCCCGTGACCCAGCGCGACTATTACGCCCTGGCAGGCATCTTCCTCAGCAGCGAAACCCTCTACGGGACGCATCAGCAATTGCAGAACAACAACCCAGGAACGCTCATCGAACTGGACCCCGCAGCCCAGCAGGTCTCCGCCCTCGCCAAAATCGCACCGGCAGAAGCTGCGGAACTGAAACAGCGGTACGATACGGCGCAAAAGGCGGCTGAAGAAGCCCAACGCGAAGCCGCTGCCCGGAACCGGGAAAACCGGGATCGCAATGGCGCGGCCAGCTTCCTACGCATCCGTGCAGCACGCGACCGGGCGGAATCCGTGAAGGCTGATCTGGATCAATTTCATGACGATGGATCTCCCCGTACACTGGCCATGGGCACGCTGGACCGCGCGCGTCCGGTGAACAGCCCTCTGCTCGTTCGCGGTGATTTGAAACAACCTGCCGACATCGTCCCGCGTGGCCTCGTGGAGGTGCTCTGCGCCGAGGGCGAACCTCGCAACATCAGTGAAGGCAGCGGTCGTCTGGATCTGGCCTGGTTCATTGCTTCCAAGGACAATCCGCTGACCGCTCGGGTGATGGCCAACCGCATCTGGCTGAAGCTCATGGGCAGCGGCCTCGTCAGCACCCCGGACAACTTCGGCATCATGGGGCAGAAGCCATCACACCCTGAGCTTCTCGACTTCCTCGCCCTCTCATTCATGCGGCAAGGCTGGTCGGTGAAGCAGCTCATTCGCGAGATCATGCTCACCCGCAGCTATCAGATGGCCTCCACCTATGATGCGCAGAACTTTGCGGTGGATCCGGACAACAAGCTCCACTGGCGCATGAACCAGCGACGGCTGGAGGCCGAGGCGGTGCGCGATGCCATGCTCGCCGTTTCGGGCAATCTTAATCTCTATCCTGTGGACGGCTCTCCCGTGGCCAGGGCGGCTGAGGGCAGGGAAGGGCTGCTGATGCTCAATCGCGAACTTGTGGGCAAGCCCTACAACTATCGCAGCATCTACCTGCCTATCATCCGCGACCTGATTCCTGAAGCGCTTAGCGTCTTCGATTTTCCGGATGCCAGCCTGGTCAATGGCGAGCGCGACAGCACCAATGTCCCCAGCCAAAGCCTCTTCCTGATGAACAACCCCCAGGTCCTCAGTGCCGCCGATGCACTGGCGGCACGCATCGCCAAGCAGTCGGGCAGCCCGATGGACCGTCTGGCCTACGCGTATCAGCTTGTCTTTTCACGTGCCCCCACGGAACCTGAACTTGCCGCCATCCGCAGTTTCTGGATGCGCTTTCCCCAGCAGGTAGCCGCAGGCAAAAGCACCCAGCAGGCCCGGGACCAGGCGCAGTATACAGCCCTCTCAGCCTTCTGTCAGAGCCTCTTCGCCAGCGCCGAGTTTCGTTATTTAAACTGATCGTTGATTAGTCAATCCAGTCCTTTGCCGCCATGACCTCTCCTTTCAACCGCCGCCAGTTTTTGAAGACCACCTCCAGCGGTTTTGGTTATCTCGCCTTTGCCGCGTTGGCCCAGCAGCAGGCCCTTCGCGCCAGCGCCCCTTTGGCAGCCAAGAGCCCGCATTTTGCCCCGAGGGCCAAGCATGTGATCTTCCTCTGCATGCAGGGGGCTCCTTCGCATGTGGACCTTCTGGATTACAAACCCAAGCTGGCGACCGATGACGGCAAGGCCGCACCCTCGATTGCCGGACGTTACGGGCAGGCCAAGCTCATGGGCTCGCCCTGGAAGTTCAGCCAGCACGGCAAGAGCGGTCTGTGGGTGTCTGAGCTGCTACCGAATCTTGCCAAACAGGCCGATGACCTCTGTGTCATCAACTCCATGGCCACGGATCTGCCGGCCCATCCGCAGGCCTTCACCCAGTTGCACACCGGTACGACGCAATTTGTTAGGCCTTCGTTGGGCTCATGGGCCTTGTATGGCCTGGGCACGCAGAATGAGAATCTGCCGGGCTTCATCACCATCAATCCGCCGGGCAATGCCACCCGCAGCTACGGCAGTGCCTTTCTGCCCGCCATTTATCAGGGCACCAAGATCGGCGGCAATGCAGGCCCGGGTGGCGGTGCCATGGCCCGCCGTTTCGGTGCCGGTGGCGCAGACCAGGCCTCCATCGCCAACATCAAAAACAACCGTTACACCACCGAGGCCCAGCGCACGCAGATGGATCTGGTGCAGTCGCTGAACAAGGCCCGCATGGCCCAGGACGGCGGCGTCAGCGCCGAGGTGGAAGGCGTCATCGAATCTTACGAACTCGCCTTCCGCATGCAGAGCGCCGCACCGGAGCTGGTGGACTTGAGCGGTGAATCCCAGGCCACACTTGATGCCTATGGCGTGAATCGCATCGAGCCGCCCATCAAGAGCAATCTCGGTGGCATCGGCAACTATCAGACTTTTTCGCGGCATTGCCTGAATGCACGGCGGATGGTGGAGCGCGGCGTGCGCT
>DMMK01000624.1 GCA_003453085.1 Verrucomicrobiales bacterium | reverse complement strand
TTGGTAGCAGGGGGAAGGCAAGGCCAAGGCGGGGGCCGGGCCCTATGACGAGTCGCTGCCGCTGATGATCCGCGACTGGCGGCAGCGCTGGGGGGATGAGTTTTCCTTCTATTTCGTGCAGTTGGCGAATTATCGCACGCCTTCGACGGCTCCCGGCACGCCGGATGCCTGGGCCCTGCTGCAGGACCGGATGCGGCATATTTTGGAGACCACCCCCAAGACGGGCATGGCCGTCATCAACGACGTGGGTGAGGTGAGTGACATCCACCCGAAGGACAAAATGACGCCCGGTTACCGTCTGGCCCGCTGGGCTTTGGCCAAGGACTATGGGCGTGATCTGCTTTACAGCAGCCCGCTTTACAAAAGCACCGAGGTGAAAGATGGGACGGTGCGGGTGACTTTTGATCATGCAGGCAGCGGTTTGAAAAGCCGCGATGGCACTGCGCTGAAACGGTTTGAAATCGCCGGGGCGGACAAGGTCTGGCACTGGGCTGAGGCCAAGGTGGACGGCGTGGACAGCGTCGTGGTCAGCAGTGCGGAGGTGAAGCAGCCTGTGGCCGTGCGTTATGCCTGGGCTTCCAATCCTGAAGGGGCTAATCTGGTGAACAGCGACGATCTGCCCGCCTCAGTTTTCCGTACGGATGACTGGGACGATGTGGAGCCGAAGGCAGGGACCCAACCGGTGACTGCCCTGGAGATCCGCCGCGCCAAGGCGGTGGAAATCAAGGCCCTGAATGCCAAGCTGGCCACGCTGGACAAAGGCAGTGCCGAGTTCAAGGAACTGCGCCAAAAGATCCAGGGTCTGCTGGCGGAACTGAAGGCGACGTCTCCGAAAAAGTAGGGGGTGTCATCAGCCTGCGAGGCAAGGCTTTATGCTTCCTTAAGGTTGATCATCTGGCGAGAAGATGCATCGTGGGGGTCCCCCCATGAGTTTCCGCGCGTTTGTTTTTCCGTGTCTCGCCCTTTTGGCCTGCCTTTCCCCAGCTACCGCCATCACGGTGGATTGGGATGGAGGGGGTGTGGATAACAAGTGGAGCACGGGGGATAACTGGAACGCGAATGTGATTCCCGCCACGGCTGCGCCTTTGGACGATGTGCGTTTTGTGGGATCGGTGCGGCCCGGGGTGGATGTGGACAGCAACGTCAGTGCTCAAACGCTGAAGTTTATTTCAGGAGCGGCAGCCTTCACGCTCGGTGGAACGGGGGTGATCAACCTCGCGGGAACCGGCACCGGCCATGACTCCGGACTGCATTTACGCAATGAATCCTCCGCGCTGCAGACGATCAATAACAGCATTGTCTTCACCGGTACCAGCATCGGGTTCAATGCGGTCAGCGGCAGCATGACCTTCAATGGAAACATTGACATGACGGCGGCGACGAACATCCGTTTCCTGGGTGGCGGAGGACGTACCACCACCTTCAATGGAGTGATTTCCGGCACAGGGGCCGGCCAGCTGGCCTTCAACAGCGGCGGCACCTTTGTGATCAACAACCTGAACAGCTACACCAAGAGCACCAGCATCTGGAGCGCGACCGTCAAGCTCCTAGTGGATGCCCCCAGCGGGGCCAATGGGGCCTTTGGCAATAGCACTGGGACAATCAGTATGGGGACCACCTACGATGGTGGGGCGCTCACTGGCATCCTGCTGGCCAGCAATGCAGTGACGATCGGCCGTACCATCACACTGGCCTCCTCCTCCACCAACTTTCCAGCGGTCACGCACAACTACACCATCGGCGGTGAGACCGCACAGATCTCCAACTTCACTGGCACCATCACGACCACCAATGGCAGTGGCACCAAGGCCGCGAGCAAGCTGACCGTCACCGCAGCCGCTGGAGGCCGGGTGAACATCGCCAACATCGTCCGCGGTGTAGGCACCACCGGCACGGCGGATGACGTGGTGAAGATCGGCAACGGCATCGTGGCCATCACGGGCAGCAGCAACAATTGGCAGGGCAACACCCTCGTGCAGGCGGGTACCTTTCTGGTCAATGGCAGCGTGCTCACCAGTCCCAGCGGCAAGAATGTGCAGGTGAGTTCAGGGGCGATCCTGGGCGGCAACGGCACGCTGACGCGCGAAGTCTCTCTGGCTGCGGGCGCCATTTTGTCCCCTGGGGATGTGAGTGCCGCAGGCGTCAGCCTGGGGGGCAAGCTTACCGTGGGAGATTTGACGGGCCTCACACTCGCACCGACTTCCGTGTTGAGATTTGACCGTGGCACTTTCGACAGCAGCACAGACGATGAAGTCAGCGTGCTGGGAAACCTCACCCTGGCGGGGCAGCTCAATGTGACCGACCTGGGTGGTTTTGGAAACGGGGCGTACAAGCTGTTCGACTGGACGGGTCTCCTCACCTACAACCCGGCGGACCTCACCTTTGGCAACCTGCCCAGCGGCTTCACCTACACGATCGACACCACCACCTGGGCGAACTCCGCCTACTTGGTGGTGACGCCTGAGCCAGGGCGTGCGCTGCTGCTGTTCGTAGGTCTGTCCACGCTGCTTTTCAATCGTCGCCGCAAGGCCGTGGTTTGATGGGAAAAGGCTGGGCGAAAGGCGGGGGATGCTTTTCAATGAGGGGCAAATCACTTTGTCCCTCATGAAATACCTGAGCTATGAGAAGTACACTTGCTTGTTGTTAGGTGTATTTGTCCTTTGGTGGGCGGTCCTCGCCATCAGCCCTCACTACCGCCATGATTGGCTGCTGGAAAATGTGCTGCTGGTGCCTTCCTCCGCCTTGTTGCTCTGGGGCTGGAAAAGGCGGCTGTTTTCACGGGTGTCCCACACGCTCATCTTTGTCTTCCTGTGCCTGCATGAAATCGGCGCGCACTACACCTATGAAAAGGTGCCGTATGACCAGTGGTGGCTGGTGCTGACGGGTGGTACCTTCAATGACCTGATGGGCTGGGAGCGGAATCATTTCGACCGCCTGCTGCACTTTCTGTACGGCCTGCTGTGTGCCTATCCGTTTCGCGAGATCTTTCTGCGCGTGGCCGGGGTGCGCGGTTTTTGGTCCTACTTCCTGCCGCTGGACATCATGCTTTCCACCTCGGCCATCTTTGAGCTCATCGAATGGGCGGCGGCGACGGTCTTCGGGGGCGAACTGGGCAATGCCTACCTGGGCACCCAGGGGGATGTCTGGGATGCGCACAAGGACATGGCCTTGGCGGGCCTGGGTGCCCTCATCGCCATGACCCTGAATGCCGCCGTCAACAAGCGTTGCCAGCGGGACTTTGCCCGGGAGTGGAGTGAGAGCCTGAAGGTGACCTCGAAAGCGGCTTAGACCTTACAGGTAGGGCTCGATGTCCAACTTGCCATTGGTGGCACAGATGAACATGGTGCCTGGGCGCACGGTGCTGTCGCGGGTGACGATCTTGCCGCCCGCAGCCTCCACCAGCATGACGCCGGCGGCGATGTCCCAAAGGCTGATCTGCTCCTCCACATATGCATCCAGCCTGCCGCAGGCGATGTAGGCCAGGGCCAGGGCGGCACTGCCTAGCATGCGTGTCTTGAACACTTCGTAGCTGATGCGGCGGTAACGCTCAAAGCCGGCATCCAGGGCGGATTTGCTCTTGGAGAAACCGACCGTCACAACAGCTTCGCTCATCTGGGCGCGCTGGCTGGTGGAGATGGGTTTGCCATTCAGGGTGGGCACGCCACCTTTCACGACGGACCAGGTTTCATTCTGCATCGGGTCATGGATCACGCCCAGCAGAGCCTCCTTCGTGGAGCGCACGCGGGCGGCGATGGACACGCAGAAATGTGGGATGCCGTAGAAGTAGTTCACCGTGCCATCAATCGGGTCCACGATCCATTCCACATCGCCATCTCCGCCCACATCGCCTTCTTCTTCACCCAGGATGCGGTGGTCCGCATGGTAGCCGAGGATGATGTCGGTGATGAGCTTTTGGCTGCGCACATCGAGCTCCAGTTTCACATCGCGACGATGCATCTCATTGACGGTCTTTTCAGAGCCGAAGTTGTCCCGGATGAGGTTGCCTGCCTGAGTGGCGGCTTCGATGGCGATGGCGATGAGTTCTGGCATGGAGGTGAGAGAGGGAGACGAATGTCCCGGAGGGGATCAAAGGGTTTTTTTCAAGGCGGCCTGCTGGGTGATGAACGCGATCAGCTCGCGGGCCAGCGCGGCTTTGGTCTGACGTGGCAGGGGGAAGGGCGAGGCGGCAGGCAGGCACAGAGTGACTTCGTTCTCCGCGCTGTCAAACCCGATGCCCGCCTGCGAGACATCATTGGCGATGACGAGGTCGCAGCCTTTACGCACCAGCTTGTCGTGCGCATGCTCCAGCAGCCGTTCCGTCTCAGCCGCGAAACCCACCAGGTAACCGGTGAAGCCGAATACGCTGCGGGCCGAGCCAAGGATGTCCTCGGTTTTCTCCAAGGTGAGGGTGAGGGTCTCGCCTGTCTTTTTGATCTTTTGTTCGGCCATGGCCGCAGGCCGGTAGTCGGCCACGGCGGCGGAAAAAATGGCGGTGTCCTGCCCGCCCAGGTGACTGTGCACGGCCTCGTACATCTGGCGGGCGGTTTCCACCTTCACCACGGTCATGCCCTCGGGTGCAGGCAGGGAGACCGGGCCGGAGATCAGCGTCACCTCATGCCCTCGGTCTCGGGCGGCTTCGGCCAGGGCATAGCCCATTTTGCCAGAGGAGCGGTTGGTCAGATAACGCACCGGGTCCAGGGGTTCCCGGGTCGGGCCAGCCGTGATCAGGATTTTCATGCTTCCCCCTTGTGCAAGAGGGCCTGCACGGCCGCCAGGATTTCCTCCACCGGAGCCAGACGGCCCACGCCTTCATAACCGCAGGCCAGCAGGCCTTCCGCAGGTTCGATGAATTGCGCGCCCCAGCCCCTAAGTGTTTCCACGTTTTTCAGCGTCGCTGGGTGCAGCCACATTTTGCCGTTCATCGCTGGTGCGATCAGGATGGGGGCCCGTGTGGCCAGGGCGATGGCCGTCAGCGCATCGTTGGCAAACCCATGGGCCATGGAGGCCAGGACATTGGCCGTGGCCGGGGCAATGAGCAGCAGATCTGCATCATCAGCCAGTTGGATGTGGCCAGGCTGCCAGCCTTCTTTTTCGGCAAACAGATCCGTCACCACCGGGCGGCGAGAGAGGGTGGCCAGCGTGAGTGGGGTGACAAATTCCAGCGCCCCCTTCGTCAGCACACAGGTTACCTCATGTCCGGCTTTGGTGAGCTGGCTGGCCAGATCTGCCGCCTTGTAAGCGGCGATGGAGCCGGTGATGCCGAGGACGATGCGTGACATAAGGCGTGTGGAGAATTCGAAGCGGTAACAAAGGGCACTACGCCTGCCGTTTGGAAATGAAAACTTTTGACCGGTGGTGGCTCCGCTTAGGGCTGGGGCGTGGAGGTTTTTTGAAGGCTGGAGCGACCGGTCGGCTTTTGATGATGGAGCGTCACCGTGCTGCTGGCTGCTTTGCCTTCAAGATAGGCCGTCACTACATAGTCACCCGGAAACCCCCGCACGTTCACCTGGCCCGAGGCG
>DMMK01000484.1 GCA_003453085.1 Verrucomicrobiales bacterium | reverse complement strand
CATGCCGTAGTTGCGGCGGATGTAGCTGATGATGGCCTCGTCAAACTTGTCGCCGCCCACGCGGACGCTGCCCTTGTAGACCATGCCGCCCAGCGAGATCACGCCCACTTCGGTGGTGCCGCCACCGATGTCCACGACCATGGAGCCCGAGGCTTCCGAGACGGGCAGACCGGCGCCGATACCGGCGGCCATGGGTTCTTCGATCAGGTACACCGCCGTGGCGCCCGCCGCCTCGGCCGCGTCCTTGATCACAAAGCGAGCCTTCAGCTTGCACACCTGCTGCGCAAGACCGGCGGACTCCACGCTACGAAGGACCTCTTTAAAGTCCTTATAAGCGTTCGGTGCTTCATCGATCGGGTATTGGCGCGAATTGAAGAGGATGTCGTTAGATTCGAAATCCGCATCCACGGTTTTCTGGTCTAGTACACGGGATGCGTGCTTGCGCCCCATGCAGCGGCCTGCCCCGTGGTTCACGCTGTAGCAGCTCTTCACCGCCTCCGGTTTCGCCACCATCACCACCGATCCATCGCGTGGATTTCCCGGCAGCAAGATCGGGTGACCGGTCGCGGCAAACGGCGTGTCCTTCAGCGCATGATGACCACCAGGGAACGCACGCGTCGCCCCCTTTCGGTGCACCCAAGAGAGTTGGTTATCCACCACTTCCTGACGCGCGATGTTGTGGCTGATGAAGTACACCAGTTGCCCCGTGGTCCCTGGCAGCACTTCCTGGAAGGCTTCCAGCACCAGCGCATTGATGAGCATGTGGTTCACCGTGGCGAAGTTCGCTCCAAGCGCCATGTCATCCAGATACGCATCGGCCTCTGGCGTTCCCAGCGGCGCATAGACGAGCTGCTTGTCACCCGCTGGGAAATCCAGACCCCAGGTGCGGAAGAACCCTTCCAGCGCCTTGAACTGACGCTGCGCCAGGATGTTCCCAAACCCGCGCGATCCGCAGTGGCTCAGGAAGGCGACACGATCATCCTGAAGGCCAAAGACCTCCGCCGTCGCACGCATCGCCGGATCTTCGTCAAGCTGCACCACCTCACACTCACCGAAGTGGTTTCCACCACCGTAGGAGCCGAGCTGCATCATCTTGTTTTCAAAGTTTGGAAAGGCATTGAAGGCACGCATCTTGTCCAGGCGCTCGTGCAGGGTGGAGACATTTCCGTCATGCCCATAGTGCGCACTGTCTTCGCAGCGCAGCGCCCACTCAGGCGGGATTCCCAGCGCCTCACACACAGCCTGACTCGCACCCTCGGTGCAAGCCTGCACCCCTAGAGCTGCCGAGACACGGCGGGACTTCTTCGCCTCACGCTGACCACGCCCCGGCCCCGTGGGGGTGCGGGCTACGATGGCCTCGATGAGACGACGACGAACCGTGCGATCCACGATCTCACTCGCTGGAATGTTCATCTGCAGGAGCGACATGGAGCACTTGATGTCCACGCCCACCGGACCTGGATAAATGTGCGTAGGCGAAGCCATCACGCAGCCCACCGGGGCTCCGTAACCTGCATGCGCATCCGGGTTTAAAACCAAGTCCGTCACCCCAGGGGCCGAACGCGAGTTCAGCGCCTGGTCAATACTAGTTTGGTCAAAGCCATTTCGGATCGCCTCCGTCCCGATCACCGTAATCGGTTTTCCCGCATTGTTTCGCGCAGGGAGAAAAGCTTCAGCTTCGTTGATGATGTGAAAAGGAGAGGTCATAAAATGGGTCATTGGTAAAAATGGTAATCAACATGGGTTTTGTTAATCAAAGGCTCGAGCATCCGCTGCAATTCATGCACACCGGATTTATTGATCAGATGATAGAGCTGGGGAGGCTTCTCATCCGCAGGCAAGAGTTCAGACAATTCGGCGGCTTGACGGACTCCTGCCACGATAGCTTCTCGGTATTCATCGATGTCCCCCAGATAATGGCAGGTGTACATGCTCAAGTTGGGCGAAAATTCGTTCTGCACAGGCCTGAGTGGATAAGGGACCCTCCACTCAACGAACCCTGAATCGTGAGTCACGAGGATACCTTCTTGGATCCCATTGCATCCACTATGTCCACAGGTGCAAGACAGGATGCTGTAACGCCGGGGATAATAAACGCTTCGCACCAGTTCGCCCACATCTAGAGGAAGGTATGTAAAGAAGGATTGATCACCAAGCTTGATCAGTGGCAGTAAACCTTCCACCTCGGAGGTGGGATCTTTTAAATCCGCATTTTGAACCTCAAAAATCAAGGACAGCGGAGTCTCTATGGATTCGCTCATAATAAAAAATAGTTGTTTTAAAGAAGAGTTTTCAAATATCCAAAGGCGGGGCGACAAGGGTGTTGATGAAACGTTTTACTCTGCTCTACCGGACTGAGCTACTGCCTCTCCGAGAAGAGACCGATGGGATTTGAACCCACGTCACAAGGATCTTGAATCATGTAGTTCCATCGGGCATTCGCCCCGTTTGGATGAGATTGAAAATGGCGACAAAGGTGAAGAGACTTCTCCGCATGGCTGCGGGGCGGGATTTGAACCCGCTAGTTCCGAATGTAGTCCGCTTCGGCATTCGCCAAGTTGGCTTAAAGGTTAAAAGAGGATTGGCGACAAGGGAGTTGAGAAACGTTAGTGCTCTACCGGACTGAGCTACTGACCACCGTGAAAGGCCAGGCAGGATTCGAACCTGCGTCCACTAGGTTAATGTAGTTCCTCAGGGCATTCGCCAAAATTTGTTAGAAAGGGATTGAAGAGGAGACTGGTGACAAGAGTTGAGCGACGTTTCTTTTCATAAAAATGTAGTCATCTCAGGCATTCACCAGCCTCCAGGGTCTTCAAAGGGCTGTGTTTTCGATCTCGCCCACCCAGTGATCCGGGCCAAGCTGACCACGGGCAAAGGAGGCGATGACTTGAAACACTTGGTCGGAGAAACCTCCGATGTTCAGGATGTCTTCACGCTCTTGCGCCTGCGTCGTCGCGTAGGGCTGGATATCCAGACACACAAGACGGGCCTGAGGATTGCGTTGCTTGAACACATTCCACTCGCTCATCGTGCGTGTAGGCGATCCACCAAACCGGCCATGAGCTGGCGTATCCATCCAGGACTCGTTATCGGAGACATAGATGACCAGATCGGCTTTCGCCTTGCGGGCATTGAGATCCATGAGCACGGTGCTGCAATTGGTCCCGCCAGCGGGCAGCGAGGCCAGCTTTTGGGCATTCGTCATCACTGAATCGCGGGGATTCAAGGACACCGGCACCACCTTGTTTTCAAAGGGAAGCACCTCGGCATCACGGTTCTGGCGGAGGAAGGCGGCAGCCACCAAGGCAGCCACATCAATGCAGCGAATCTTGCTCGTGGCACCTTTGCGCAGACCAGTCACCGAAGAGTGCATGGATCCAGAAACGTCAGGGGCCACGACCACTTTTCCGCTCACCACAGGCACATTGGAAACCGCGATTTCCATGGCGTCCTGCAGCGCTTCCTTCACTGCATGCGGCACATCGGCACCCACATTCATGAAGGCAGCCATGAGCTGGTAAGGGAAGATACGGGCACGACGCACCTGATCCTCGCTGCGAAGACGGCTGGCGATGAGGCCTGTCACGTCGGGATGAGTGAACACACCATGACGGGCAAAGGTGTTCAGATTCATCCGGGTGGTCTGCCACGTGGCACGGCGGGCGATGGCCAGCCATTGCTCCGTGGTCAGCGGCAGCGATGTCAGCATCTGGAAGGGCACATCTGGAGGCTCTCCCTGCGGATCCAGCTTCCAGGCTTCAAATTCACGTACCAGAGGTGGCAGAGCTTCCGCCTGATGAGCGCGACCAATGAGATGCCCATACAAAGCCTCACGGGACGGCGATCCAGGATGCGGATGCACCATCTTGATGATGTCAGCCACGGAAGGTGATTGCCCAACATCGGCGCGGAACACGGCTTCATCCGAACGGTTTTCAAACCATTTACGAACCAAGCGTTTCGGCAGCGATCCCAAGGACTTGCGGCCGGTCACCCCAGAACGCAGGATCTGGACAAAGTTGCGCAGCATCTTCGCATCGTTGATCACGCGGCCAAAGATCAGCTCCAGACGTTCGGCGTCACGGGCGGCCAAGACCGCACACAGCAGAGCAGGCACGTCCTTCATGAAACCTTTTTCACGGCAGTGGACTGCGGTCCGGGCGATGAAGTCCGTCGGCACCTTTTCACAAAGAACCAGGATCTTTTGAAGCTGGTCCTCAGCAGTGGCGTAGTACGTGTGATTCAGGCATCCCGTGGCCGCATACTGGGCCAAGGCGTGACGGGGGCTCATCTGGTAGGCCTGCCCACCGGATTCATTGATGGCATCAGCCTTGGGGGCAAGGGCTCCGGCGATGGATTGGAAGAGTGATTTGCTGGCCATGATGTTGTCCTCAGGTTGTTTCGTTGTACCAGAGAGTATTGCCAGGACCGTGCCAAGTTTTGGCGCGAAGGCGCCCAATGACGCTGGAAACCTTATAGAATAAGGAAAAGAAAATTTCCTCCGACTTCAGAACCCCCAAACGTCACAGCACTAATTATTAAATTATGTATTTATTGAGATAATATTTTATCTTTCTGGATAAATGAATATTAATCTTCATGGGCGAATTTGATCCCGTTCTTCTTTTTTATGAAATCCACCGTCGTTTTTGGCTTCCTGGGCACCTCACTGGACCGCGCACAAGGGGCGGATCGGTGGTCCAGATGGCGCCCCACCGTGGCCATGTGCCAGCAGGAAGATCTTCTCGTCTCCCGCCTGGAACTGCTGGTTGAACCCAAGTTCCTAGACATGGCCCAGCAGGTGATTGTCGACATCGCCCAAGTATCGCCAGAGACAGTGGTGAAGGTTAACGAGGTCTCCTTTGCCGATCCCTGGGACTTTCAGCAGGTCTATGAAGGCCTCTACGACCTGATAACCAATTATGTGTTCAAGACGGATAAGGAAGACTACCTCATCCATCTCACCACAGGAACGCACGTGGCGCAGATTTGCTGGTTCCTGCTCAATGAAGCTAACTTCATTCCGGCCCGTCTTTTACAAACTTCACCCGTTAGGCGGGATGGACGTGATTCCACTTCCGCTGGGCGTTATGAGATCATTGACCTGGATCTCTCCAAGTATGATCGCCTGGCCACGCGCTTTGCCCAAGAGCAGGAAAAGACGCTGGATTTCCTGAAGAGCGGCATTGCAACCAAGAGCAAGACCTTTAACCAGCTCATCGGCCAGATCGAACTTGTGGCCGTGAATTCCAAGGCTCCCATGCTGATCATGGGTCCCACCGGCGCGGGCAAGTCCCTGTTGGCCTCACGCATCTATGATCTGCGCGCCACCCGCTCTGGCCTAACAGGAAGGTTTGTCGAAGTCAACTGCGCCACCCTGCGTGGAGACCAGGCCATGAGCACTCTCTTTGGCCATCGCCGGGGAGCCTTCACGGGAGCGCAGGCAGATCGTCCAGGCCTGCTCAAAGAGGCGGACAAAGGCCTAATCTTCCTGGATGAAATCGGCGAATTGGGCCTGGATGAACAGGCGATGCTGCTGCGTGCCCTGGAGGATAAAACCTTTCTTCCTCTGGGTGCTGACAAGGCCGTCTCCAGCGATTTCCAACTCATCGCCGGCACTAATCGCGATCTGCGTGCTGAGGTGAAGGCGGGAAAATTCCGTGACGATCTTCTCGCCCGTATCAATCTCTGGACCTTCACCCTGCCCAGCCTCGCCGAGCGGCGTGAGGACATCAGCGCCAACCTGGACTTTGAGCTGGAGCGTTTTGCCAAATCTCACCGCAGGCAGGTGCGCTTCAACAAAGAAGCCCGCGAAGCCTTTCTCAAATTCGCCCGCAGCCCCGAGGCCAAATGGAACGCCAACTTCCGCGACCTCAACGCCGCCGTCACGCGCATGGCCACCCTAGCCCCCAAAGGCCGCATCACGGTGGCCTGTGTGGAGCAAGAGAAAGCTCGTCTGCTGGGCGGGTGGATGGAAGGTGAACCTCAGCGACAGGACTCCGTCCTCGGCAATGACGAACGGTCGCAGATCGACCCCTTTGACCTCGTGCAACTGGACTATGTGCTCGGCATCTGCCGCGAGAGCAAAACCCTCTCCGATGCCGGCCGGAAACTCTTTTCCATCTCTCGCGAGAGCAAAGCCAAGGCCAATGATGCAGACCGCCTCAAGAAATACCTCGCCCGCTTTGGCCTGACCTGGGAGCGCGTGAAATAATTCACCAGCCCGGACTGGCAACAAATTTACGTAACTCCTTGTTATCCACAACCTGGGTGATGCGGATCTCACCATCATGACTGGCTGTGATGACGGCCTGACCATCACCGCCCCCGAGGAGGGCCATGGCATTCACCCGGTCACCATGCATGACCAACCGGGCTTTGGTCTTTCGGGCCTTGGCATCAATCACGCTGACCTGCCCGCTACCGCTGGCAGTGATCGGTGTATCCTGGTTCAGGTAACTCAGGGCCAGCACTTCCGTGCGGCCTGCCGGGCGTAGTGTGCTATCCTTCTTTCCCGTGCCATCTAGCGTCCAGCGCCGGGCCTCACCATCCTGGCCACCAGAGATCACTTCCTTGCCATCCGGGGCAAAGGCCACGCTGAGCACAGGTACGCTGTGGCCGGTAAAGGTGCCTTCAATTTCTCCCGTGGCGGTCTTCATGACTTTTGCCGTGCGGTCGCGGCTGGCGGTCGCCACATGCTGTCCGTCCGGACTGATCGCCAAGCCAAGAATCCAGTCCGCATGGGCTTCAAGGTTCCAGATTTCCTTGCCTTCGGGCAGGGCAAAGCAGCGCACCCGGTTGTCAGCCCCTGCGGTGACCAAATACTTCCCATCGGGAGACGTCACCGCATCCAGCGCACAGTCGCGCATTTGGGCCAGCCGCTTGCGCTCCGCTGGTTTGGCATAATTCACCAGCCACACTTCTCCACTGCGCCCTGGGGTGCCTCCGGCGACTGCAAGCCACGGGCCGCCCTGAACAAAACTGAGACCAAGTACTCGTTCCGGCATGCCAGCCAGCCGCCCGCGTATCTTGCCGGTAGCGGGGTCCCAGCTCAGCACCTCATGGTAACCGCTGGTCACCAGCACCTTGCCATCGCCATTCAAGGCCAAAGCGGTGACCGGGATGGGACGCGGATATTTCTCCAGCGTCTGCGCCACCTTCTGCGGAAGCAAACTCGTGAGGGAAGCCTGGGCATTGGTGTCATCATACTTCGCGCCTTCATTGATCCATTGACGGATCAGCGCGATGTCTTTCTCCGGCAGCGCATCGGCCTTTTTGGGCATGCGGTCTGCATCATCATGAACAACGAGGAGTTCATACAGCTCGCTGGCCTCCGCCTTGCCTGGAACCACAGGAGCCTCTTCACTATCCCCGGTTTTGAGCAGTTGCTCGAAGGTGTCGAGCCGATAGCCACCTTTGGCCTTTTCAGCGCGGTGACATTCCAGGCATTGATCTGCCAAAATGAGGGCAATCTGCTTGGAAAATGAAACAGGTGCAGCCAGGGCGGAACTGGAAACGAGAAAGCTGGCGATGATGAACCTCACGAAGAAAGAACGTCTGACCACAGCCACTTTGAACAAGTGAAATGTGCCATCAGTGGTCCTCTAGAGCATCCGCCACCGCAGGCTCGAGTTCACGTGAACCATCGCCGCCCAGTTTTTCATCCAGAGCCTCCAGCCGATGAATGAGGTCGGCAATGTGCTTGCGCGGATACATGCCGCCTGCAGGCTGGCAAAAATGTGTGCGACAGCCGAAAGGACGGTGCGCATAGATGGTGCAGCGCCCTTCTTTCCCCAGCAGGGGACAAGCCCCTTCGGGATGCGGTTTCATCACCTTGCGCCCACTGGCACGCACACCCTGGGCCGCGTAGATTGCCTCTCCCAGAGTAAGGAACGGCGTCTTGCCGGTCAGCCGGAAGTGACAGCACTGAGTACGCATCTGGCAGTCTCGCTGCAAGGGGCGTCTTTCCAGTTCTGCATACACAGACTTCACCTCATCCAAGGTGGCGCGGAGGGCGGGATCAGGCTGCTTGCGTGCCACAGCGTTTACTCCGGCACGATGATCTGGTCATCCGGCTGCACCTGCACATCCACGCTGGGATTGCCCGTGCCCGAAGAAAGATTGTGAACCGTCGGCGCACGCCCCGCACGGACGAGCTTCACCTTTCTCATGCTGCCGAAGGGCGTGGGACCACCCGCCGTCATGATCGCTTGAGACAATGTCATGTTCTGTTTGTAAGGCACTGCCCCGGGTTTGTTGACTCCCGTCACCATCACTTGTCGCATCGTGGCATCGCCCACACTGTCGATGGATACCAGGACGTTAGGCCGGGTGTAGATTTCACGGCTGATGTAGGTCTGCTCAATCGTTCGCTGAAGCGTGGAAGGCTTCAGGCCGAGCGCCCGCACTTCACCGATGTGCAGGAGATTGATCGTCCCGCCATCGCTGATGGTGTACACGCCTTTGATCTGCGCCACTTCGTTGTCTGGGATGGCCCCAACGGAAATGGTGATGCGATCCCCAGACTTGAGAGGCAGTTCACCGCTCTGGGCAGGAGCCTGGCGGAGCAGCCCGAGACAGGCCAGAAGAAGTAAAAATGATTTGTTCATAACCAAAAGGACTGAGAGTTAGAAAAGGTCTCCCCGCGGAGCGTTCGAAGATGCAGCAGCCCCAGGAGATGGCTGTCCAGCAGGAGTCGGTTTTTTACGCCGTTCCGGTTTTTTGTCTGCCGGTGCCGCCATGTTGTCGGGCGAGTAATAGGTGTAGTAGCTAGTGTAGTACTGATATTGGGAATCGCTGCGGAGGTCCACATTGTTCAGCACCACGCCCAGGACAGTACCCCCTACATTTTCCACCGTCTGCTTCACCCGCATCAGCATGTGGCGCGGCAGTTTCCGGTGCTGTACCACGATCAATGTCAGATCAGCCTCATTGGCCAGGACGGACGCATCGCTGACACCGAGGATCGGCGGTGAGTCAATCAGCACGAGGTCAAAGCGGCTCTTCGCATCGGCGATGAGTTCAGACATGCGCTGGGAATTCAGCACGCCGGCACTGTCTGCAGGCAGCATGCCGCTGGGCAGGAAATACAAGTTTTCCACCGGGGTGCGCACCACCACTTCCTCGAGCTGCACATTCGTGGTGAGGAAATTGGTGAGTCCCACCGAGTTGCTAACGTCAAAGAGCGTGTGCATCCGCGGACGGCGGAGATCGGCATCAATCAGCAAGACGCTGTATCCGCCCTGGGCGCAAACGAAGGCCAGGTTGCACAGTGTGGTGGACTTGCCCTCCCCTGCCCCGCCACTGGTCACCGTGATGCAGTTGGCATCCGGGTTCCGCCGATTGAACTCAATGTTAGTCCGTAGAATGCGATAGGCTTCGGCATCAGGATTAAAACCACTGGCGCGGTGCAGCACTGCAACGTCCTTGGGGATCACCGCCAGCACTGGCACGCCAAGGAACCGCTCCACATCATCCAGGCTTTTCACCGAGGTGTCCATGTACTCAAGGAAGAAGGCTAGGCCCACCCCCAGCATCAGCCCCAGCACACCGCCCAGAGCCAAGTTTAGCGCCACGTTCGGTTTGGCCGGTTTGCCCTCAGGCGTGGCGATGGCATAGATGGTGGCAGGCGACTTCACCAGTTCGAGTTCCGCTTTGGTCTGAAAGTAGGTGGACTTGAGCTGCAAAAGCAGGCTCTCGATGTAGGCCACTTCATCGGCTGCCGTCTTGTAATCATTCTGGGCCGACTGCTGATCCAGCATGCCTTTTTTGGCATCTTCGTTGGAATTTTGCAGCGAGGCCCGGCGCTTGATTGCGAAGTCCATGCGAGTCTGCAACGCCGAAAGATGAGATTTGACGGCATCGAGAATGAGTTGCTTGGAAAGCAGAATCTGGCTGTCCACCCCCTCCACTTCCGGATGCTCGCGCCCTCGCCCGGAGTTGACGG
>DMMK01000489.1 GCA_003453085.1 Verrucomicrobiales bacterium | reverse complement strand
GGGATGACATCGTCATTCCCGATTACACGCTGCTCAAGCGCATCGGCTCCGGCGCCTATGGCGAAGTCTGGCTGGCACAGAGCGTCACGGGCGCGCTGCGCGCGGTCAAGATCGTCTGGCGTGAGGACTTTGAACTCACCCGTACCTTTCATCGCGAGTTCCTGGGCATCCAGCAGTTCGAGCCCATCTCCCGTGGCCATCCCTGCATGGTCCACATCCTGCACGTCGGCTGGAATGAAGACCGCGGCTTTTACTACTGCGTGATGGAGCTGGCAGACGACGCAGAAGAAGGCCCGAACTTCGAAAGCGTGCACACCTACGTCCCCCGCACGCTGGGCACCGACATGAAGCGGCATGGCCGTCTGGACCTGATCTTCTGCCGGGATGCCGGAGTCTATCTGGCCGATGCGCTCTACTACATGCACAACCGCGGCCTGACCCACCGCGACATCAAGCCCTCCAACATCATTTTCTGCGGCGGCGTCTGCAAACTGGCCGATATCGGTCTCGTGGCCGGGTTTGGCGAGCGCACCTTTGTCGGCACGGAGGGCTTTGTCCCGCCTGAAGGCCCCGGCACGGCCCAGGCAGACATCTACAGCCTCGGCAAAGTGCTCTATGAGATGAGCAGCGGGAAAGACCGCATGGAGTTCCCGGAGGTCCCTATCAACCTCGGCGACGATGAGTGGCCCTTCTGGCTGGACCTCAACCGTGTCATCTGCAAAGCCTGCGCTCCGGATCTGAAGGAGCGCTTTCAAACGGCAGGCGAATTTGCCGAA
The DNA here is from genome assembly GCA_003453085.1 of Verrucomicrobiales bacterium. GTDB lineage: Bacteria > Verrucomicrobiota > Verrucomicrobiia > Verrucomicrobiales > Verrucomicrobiaceae > Prosthecobacter. The sequence continues at coordinate 3,168 of DMMK01000489.1, read as the reverse complement.
GCCCTGCAAAGGGTGGGTGAGAAGCGGCCTGAAACCTTTTTCCGCCGCTTCAGCAGAGCCGCCGTTTTCACCCTGGTGGGCTCTGCCCTCACAGGGGCTGGACTCACAGCGGCCAAATACCAAAAAGAATGGGCCTACGAGCTGCCACTGCCGATCAAGGCCGCGCCACCGCTGCCCCAGCCACCGCAGAAAGGCCGCCCCTGGCAGAACATCCATCGCCAATGGTTCACCTTCAGCAAGGACCGCCACATCGCCGACCTGCCCGTGGAGGTCACCCTCTTTCTCGAGTTCCAGAATGCCACCCAGCGCCCGGCCGAATTTGGCGTGGTGCAGTTTGTCACTCCGGACAAAAAGACACTGAACTGTGTCATGATTCAGGATGCGGATGCGGATGCCTTTTGTGACTGGATGACCACGCGCGACCGCCAGAGCGGCCGCCTGGACATTGAGCACGAATACGCCTGGCGCGTGGCCAACATCCCGCCGCAGAAAGGCACCAACACCCGCCCCGACTGGCATGCCGTCCGCACGGAAATCGTGCGAGTGCCGTATGGCCGCATCAGCCTGGACAGCACCCCCCGAGGAGCCGAAGTCTTTGATGGGGAACAATCCGTGGGCCGCACCCCGCTGCAACTGGCACGAGTCCGGGCAGACAAGTTCGAGTACGAAGTTCGGCTCCCCGGCTACAAAAGCGAGTTCGCCCGAGGCAACCTCAAAGAAGGCCAGGCCATGAGCTTTAACCTGCGCCTGAAGGCCACCGGGTCCGTCGTCTTTGGCAAGGCCTGGGAAAACAGCCTGGACATCAAAATGGTGCCGATGGGCCGCGCCATGCTGGCCACCATCGAGACACGGCGAAAAGACTTCGCCGAATTTGCCCGCAGTGCCAATCTACCCCCCGTCGAAGGGCGTGTTCTGGACGCAGAACCCAATCTGCCCGTCACCCACATCACCCGGGCTGAGGCCGAGCAATTCTGCCGCTGGCTGACGGATCGTGAGCGTGGTAAAGGCCTGCTGGAACCCGACCAGGAGTACCGTCTGCCCACCGACGATGAATGGAGCATGGCCGCCTACCTGCCCCGTGAAGTCGGAGCCACTCCGGCCGACCGCAGCAACCGCATCGAAGGCATCTATCCCTGGGGATTCACCGCCGCCCCGACGACCAAAGTCGCCAACCTTTTCGACAAATCGGCTGACCCCACCGGCAAAAAATCCGTGCTCGGTTATGACGATGGCGTCGCCGCCCTGGCCCCTGCGGCCAGCCTGCGAGCGGACAGCCGTGGCCTTTTTGACCTTTCGGGCAACGTCTGGGAATGGGTGTCCGACCCATGGGATGCCACCAGTGCCGAAGGCGTCGCCCGTGGAGCGGCCTTCACCACAGCGGAGCGCCAGCAGCTCCTCGCCTCCTACCGCCGCAAAGTCCCTCCCACCGCACGCGAGGCCGATGTCGGTTTCCGCATTTTGCTGAGCGGTTCCGGCCTTAGTGCCCGAGATGATGAGTAAAAGCGGCCCAAAATCCAGATCCGTGAGGAAGCCCATCAGGGAAATCCTTTCCCCCTCCAAGGTCTGAACCTTGAGGTGCGTCAGCATTTTCTGACAAGATCAGGGCCAATCAGAGCTAAAACTCATTTGCCATCGGGGGCTGAGTCTTTAACCTCGACCCCTTATGGCAAAACCAGCACTCGGAAAAGGACTCGGAGCACTGATCTCGGCACAACCGGCCGGGGGCAGCTCATTGCGTCCGCCAGCCCTGGCCCAGCCTGCGCCTGGGGATGTGGTCAATCGCGTCGGTCTGGAACAGATCGTTCCCAGCCCCCTCCAGCCTCGCAAGGAATTCGTGCAGGAGCAGTTGGCGGAATTGATGGAGTCCATCAAGGAGCATGGCATCATCCAGCCGCTGATCGTCCGTCAGGTGAACGGCAAGCTGGAACTCATCGCCGGTGAACGCCGTTTCCGCGCCTCTCGTGAACTTGGGCTCAAGGAAGTGCCGGTCATCGTCCGTGAAGCGTCTGACAAAGACGTGCTTGAGATGGCGTTGATCGAAAACCTTCAGCGCGAAGACCTCAACCCCATCGAAGAAGCCCGCGCTTATGAGCGCCTCGCCAAGGACTTCTCCATGCGCCAGGAAGACATCGCGCAGCGTGTGGGCAAGAACCGCGCCACGGTGGCCAACACCATGCGCCTGCTGGACCTCGCCTCCCCTGTCCAGAATCTCCTCTCTACTGGCAAGCTGAGCACCGGCCACGCCAAAGTCCTGCTGACCCTGAAGGACGCGGAAAACCAGGAACGTGCCGCAGACGAGATCGTCAAAAAAGGCCTCACCGTCCGTGCAGCAGAAAAGCTGGCCAGCGGCATCCTGAACCCGCCACCGCCAAAACCGGTGCTCGGAGACAATGAAGTCAACAGTGCCATCGATTCTGTGGAGCAGCGTCTCATGCACCACCTGACGACGAATGTCTCCGTGCGTCATGCCGAGAAGAAAGGGCACATCGAGATTGATTACTACGGAGTCGAAGATCTCAACCGCCTACTTTCGCTCATGGGCGTGCCTGAAGAGCAGGTAGAGGAATAAGCCCCCACGGCCATGCGTTTCATCTCCGCCCTATTGCTGAGCCTGCTGCTCGCCGCCTGCAGTCCGGCGGCCCCCGGAGACCAGCCCGAGATCGAATCCTTCCTACAGCGTTATTTTTCCACCTGGTCTGCGAAGGACATGACCGGTTACCAGGCCTGCTTTCACCCCACAGCCCGCATCAGTTTCGTCGGGGCCAAAGGCCAGACTGACAGCCAAGGCCTCACCGATTTTATCCATGGCCAAAAGCTCGGCCATGAGCGTTCGCCCGAGCCCATGACCGAGGTGCCCACCGAAATGAAAATCTCCGGTGATACCCGTGTGGCCCAGGCCGCCGTGCGTTGGAAGCTAACCAAAGGCCGTGAAACCGTGACGGGCACCGACTACTTCACGCTCGTCAAGACACCCGAAGGCTGGAAGATCGCCAGCCTTGTTTTCTACAACGATTGAGTGGCGACGGGAAAAGCCAAGGCCACTTTGCCGAGGCTGTTGAGAATCTCGTCTTGCCAGCCATTCCCGCCGCACTGAATACTGGCGGCACACCCATTTCCCGCTGATGTCCAAAGCCCCCACGCCCGCCTCATCCTCCCCGCAGGGAAACA
>DMMK01000487.1 GCA_003453085.1 Verrucomicrobiales bacterium | reverse complement strand
TGGGTGTACTCAATGCGTGCGCCGAATTTTTCCGCCTGCGACTGCATGTTCATCATCAGCTCAGGCCCCATGATGCCATTCGGGAAACCGGGGAAGTTTTCCACTTCCGTGGTGGTGGTCAGCTGCCCGCCGGGCTGGTTGCCTGAGAGAATCAGAGGGTTCAAATTTGCGCGTCCCGTGTAAATGGCGGCGGTGAAACCCGCGCAGCCCGTGCCGATGATGATGACGTTTTCCATGATGAGGGTGTAAAAGAGGTAACGAATGATGGGGAGGCCAAGGGCGGGTGCAAGATGTGCTTTTTTCCAGAGGTTGTCAGTTGGAGGAAAAGAAGTCCTGCGCTATTCCCTTATTCCTACCCAACCTTCCGTGGACGTCCCCACCAGCCGCAGCAAGCTCGCCCTTCTCTTCTTTTGCACCGCCATGCCCATGGGGATGTGGAGCGTGCCGCTCGCCAACATCTACACCGCCTATGGGCGCGGACATCTGGTCCCCTGGGTTCTCGCCACCACGGCCGTTGCCGCTTTTATTTCGCCCCTCTTTGTCGGGGCCCTGGCAGATCAAAAACTCTCCCCCACCCTCCTGCTCCGCTGGCTGGCCCTGGCCACTGGTGCCGCCCTGGCCCTCACCTGTACTTCCCTGGCCCTGGGCTGGAGCGACTCCGCCGTGCTCGTTTGCGCCCAGATCCAGGCCCTTGTGGCCACCCCAGTCTGGAGCATCGCCAGCAGCATCGTCTTTTCCCAGCTCCACAGTCCCAAAGTCCAGTTTGGCCCCCTGCGTGCCTGCGCCACCTTTGGCTGGATGGCCGGTTGCTGGATCGTCTCCCTCGTCCTCCATGCCGATGAATCCCTCGTCGCAGGCTACACGGCCGCCGGGCTCTGGCTTGTCGTCATGGGCCTTTCCTGGATGCTGCCCCTCATCCAGCCGGCCGATATTCAGGAAAAACGCAGCTTCCGCCAGATCCTCGGTCTCGATGCCCTGGATCTCCTCCGCCATCGCGACCACCGCGTCGTCTTCATCACCGCCGCCCTTTACAGCATCCCTCTCGCCGCCTTTTACCCCTACACCGCGCGGCACCTGAAGGACCTCGGCACCCAGAACATCTCCGCCGTCATCTCCCTGGCCCAGACCACGGAGATCATCGCCATGCTGCTCCTTGCCGGCGTCCTGGCCCGCGTCCGGCTGAAATGGGTCTTCCTCGGCGGCATCACCATCTGCGTTCTGCGCTATGCGATCAATGCGCTGGATACCCAAGGCTGGATCATGGTCGGCACCACCCTTCACGGCCTCGCCTTCACCCTCTACTTCATCACCACCCAGATCTACTTGGAGGAACGCATTGACCGCAAATGGCGTGTCCGCGCCCAGGCTCTGCTCTACCTCCTCATGAGCGGTGTGGGCAACCTCATCGGTTACCTCGGTGGCGGCTGGTGGTATGCCGCCTGCACCCACAGCGGCATCACAGACTGGACCCGCTTCTGGTTAGGCGAATCCGCCCTCACCGCCCTCGTCTGCCTCTTCTTTGCCTTCGCCTATCGAGGCATCCGTGCGGCGAAATAATTGAAGGAAGTGAAACAGCGGCCATTCCCGGACGAGCAAGGCCACAGGCCGTAAACAAACGGCTAGCGAGACAGCAAAGACATTCTCTGAAGACGGATAAAGATGTGGCGAGGCTAACCTCCATGAGACTCTTTTTGGTTGGCCTGCGGAATTGACGACCGTAGCAAAAGGTATCCGCGTCTGCGACATGCCGGGTTCTTTGATGAGAACAGACAGCCGGCTCGCGTGCGGTGTGAACTCAGTACGACTCATGAGCACGCCTCCGCCAAAACTCCCCCCCACCGCCCGCCGTCGGCTGCGCCGCCGCATCGCCATGATCTCCACCCACGGTCATGTGGCCGCGCAGCCGCCGCTGGGAGCCCCAGACACCGGAGGGCAAGTGGTCTTCGTGATTGAACTATCCAAGCAGCTTGCAAGGCTAGGATACAAAATAGACATCTGGACACGTCGCTTTGACAACCAGGCGGAATCTGAGACGGTGGATGAGAATGTGACGATCTTCCGAGTTCCTTGCGGAAGCCGTGAGTTCATCCCGAAGGAGCAGCTTTATCAGAGCATCCCCGAATGGGTGGAGAACGCACTGCGCCTGATCAAAAAACAGGGCCTGTCCTATTACTTTATCAACAGCCATTACTGGGATGCAGGTCTGGCTGGCCAGTCACTGTCCAATGCACTCAACATTCCTCATCTGCATACGCCGCATTCCCTCGGTTCATGGAAAAAGCGCCAGATGGAAGATGCGGCTCCAGAGGACAAGGAAAAGCTGGAGGACCAGTTCAACTTCACCACCCGGGTGCGTCATGAACAGCGTCTTTTCCATGAATGTGACATGGTTGTTGCCACCACCCCGCCACAGGCGGACCTGATTGAGGAGGACTACGGAGTGGCGAAGACAAAGATCCGCATGATCCCGCCGGGCTACGACGACAACCGATTTTTCCCGGTCAGTGAAGCAAGCCGCCAAGGCATCCGCCATGAGATGGGCTACGAGGGAGCCGTCATTGCCTCCATAGGCAGGCTGGCGAGAAACAAGGGATTTGACCTGCTGATCCGTGCCTTTTCCCTGGTCGCCCCGCGCCTCCCTGACGCCAAGCTGCGGCTGGCAGTGAGCATGCAGTCCTCCGACCCCGGTGATAGCAGCATGCTGGAGGAGCTGAAGGAACTCGTGGCCGCCCACCATTTGGAGGACCGTGTCACCATCTCTGACTCGCTCCCCGACGACCAGATGGCGGACTACTACCGATCCGCCGATGTGTTTGCCCTTTCCAGCCGTTATGAGCCCTTCGGCATGACTGCGATTGAGGCCCTGGCCTGTGGAACTCCCACAGTCGTCACCACCCGGGGAGGGCTTTATCGCGCACTGGATTTTGGCGTGCATGCCCTCTATACCGATACGGAGGACATCGAGGAATTTGGAATCGCCCTAGTTCAGGCGCTCAAGTATCAGCGTCTGCGCACGCGGCTCAGCCAGCAGGGCAGCCTCCGGGTGCGATCCCTGTTCGCGTGGAGCGGCATCGCCCAGCAGTTGCTGCGTGCCGTTGAAGACCGCCTCCACAGCGGTGTGGACGCGCCTGAAACACCGGAAGTCAGCAGCACCCCCTGGCGGCAGAGCGTGGAGATCTGAGCATCCAACCTTTCAACTTTCCCCCTCCATGAGTCCCCCTCTCAAGCTCCTTTGCGCCGATCTCGACGGAACCCTTCTCGGCAAACCAGATTCGACCCTGCTTTTCAAGCAGGTCTGGGACACTCAGTCCGAGAAGAAACAGCCGATTCTCGTCTATAACACCGGCCGCCTTCTCCCAGACGCGCAACGAACCATCCAGCGGTCTGGCCTGCCACTTCCGCAGTACCTGATCTGCGGGGTGGGAACGATGATCTATGACATGCACCGTCGTGCAGTGATGCAGGAGTTCGCCGAGATCATGAGCGAAAGTTGGGATCGCGCACGGGCGGAGCAGGTGGTGCTAAGCATGACCAGCGCGGTCAAACAGGCGGCTCAATTTCAGAACGCCTTCAAATCGAGCTGGTATCTCCACCAAGCAACTCCGGAGCTGATTACGGCGCTGGAGGCCGGTCTTAACGAAGCAGGCATTGAAGCTGTGGTGGTTTATTCCAGCAGCCGCGACTTGGACATTTTGCCAAAGTATGCCAACAAAGGCAACGCGCTGGAATGGCTGCTGAAGCATCTGCAAATTTCCGGCTTTGAAACACTGGTGGCCGGAGATTCCGGCAATGATAGCGCCATGTTCCTCATCCCGGGAGTGCGCGGCATTGTCGTGGAAAATGCACAGCCGGAACTGGTGGAGGCGACTCTGGGACTGCCCTGCTACCGCGCCCAGTCCATCTGTGCAGACGGGGTTCTGGAGGGGCTACTTCATCATGGGGTGATCCCGGCCATCTGCAGCCTGGAAGCTACGGATGAGCCCCCACACTGGCACTATGAACCGGAGATGCGGCAGATCCTGAATGAAGTCTCGCCAGAGGCTCTGACACCGGAGGATCGTGCTTACCTACTGCTGGCCCAGCGCAAGGCGGTAGAGGCCCTGAAAAAGAATATCACGCAGATGGGCTTTTCCGCCTGCTCGCTGGACGACAACGAAGCCCGCGGCACCGATGCCAACTACCGCAGTGTGTGGGCGCGTGACGGGGCGATCACGGTCATCGCCTCACTCAGCATTGATGATGCCACCGTGAGGAACTGCCAGCGTGACACGCTACGCACGCTGCTCAGCAATGCATCACCGCATGGTCAGATCCCAGCCAATGTGCGGATCGAAGACGGTGCTCCAGACTACTCCGGCGTAGGAGGTATCTGCTCCATTGACGGAGGTCTGTGGGTCATCATAGCAGCCTATGAATTTTTTCGTGTGACCAAGGAAACACCGTTCATCCGCGAACATCTCCCCGCGCTACAGCGGGCGATGGACTGGCTGACGGCCCACGATTCAAACTATGATGCGCTCCTTGAAATTCCCGAAGCCGGCGACTGGACCGACCTGTTTGGACGCTCCTACAACGTGCTTGTGGACCAGGTCATTTGGTACCGCGCCAACATCGCCTTTGGCCGGCTGCTGGAAGCCCTGGGCCAGGGCAAGAAGGCGGGTGAATACCTGCGCTGGTCGCAAACCATCAAGCTGGCGATCTTGCAGAGATTTTGGCCGACAACAACCTTGAGCCCGAACAGCACCCGGACATTTGCGGACATGCAGTTCAGTCTGGGAGACACCGCTTATCTCCTGGCCCAGGTCACGCCTTTCGACTTCAACTGGCGTTGCGATGTTTTCGGCAATATCCTGGCCTTTTTGTTCAATGTGCTCGATGTGGAACGTGCCAGACATTCTTTCCGTTTCATGTGGGGAGTCGGCGTCAATGAACCCTTCCCCGTAACCAATCTTTATCCTGTGGTGGCTCCGGGCGACCCGGACTGGCGGCCCTACTACGCGGTCAATCTTTTGAACCTTCCGCACCATTATCATAATGGCGGCATCTGGCCCTTCATCGGTGCCAAATGGGTGCAGTACATCAGCCGCCTGGGCATGCGCTCACTCGCTGTTCAAGAGCTTTTGAAGCTGGCCCGCATGAACCAGCGCGGCATCCAGGCCGAGTGGGAGTTCAACGAATGGGCCCACGCCAAAACCGGTAACCCCATGGGCAAAGCCTACCAGGCCTGGTCAGCCGCAGAATTCATCCTGGCCTGTCATGAAGTGGGACTGGATGAGGCATGACAAAATCACTGTGACCATCCAGGCGGAACTCAGACAGAAACCGACCCAAGATACCCATGGAGATCATCATTGATGAAAAGTCGTTTGCCTCCTTGCCGCAGACGGCGGGTAGATAAATACACCTTCTCGGTCGCCTCCTTGTAGCCTGGATGAGGCTGCGAAAATGATAAATGGCGGCCGGACACGACTCAAAATCCGTTTCCGCGTCTACACGCAAGGATGTCCATTTCTTCCCCACTAGGCGCTCTTGCTCTAAAATGTGGCGATATCAGCCGTTCCAGGCTCGTATGTGCAGCATGACCGTTCGTCTGGCCGCTTTGTCCCTGATGTTTTCCTCCCTAGCCGTAATGGCGCTGGAGACGCAGGTGACTTTCCGGGAGGCACCTCACAAATACTTGGAACACAAGCCCGATGACCGCTTTGCCCGGCTTCAAAAACAGATCGAAAAGGGCGAGGTGAAGCTGGATACGTCCGATGACAAAAGCTTCCTCACCAGCATCCTGAAGTCACTGGATATCCCCGTCTCATCCCAGCTCCTGGTCTTTTCCGCCAGCTCCCTCCAGAGCGAGATCATCAACCCTCGCAACCCCCGGGCACTGTACTTCAACGAGGACACCTACGTGGGTTTTGTCCCTGGAGGAAAGGTGGAGATCATCGCCATGGATCCCGAGATGGGTGCCATGTTTTACATCTTTGAGAAACTCCGGCCCGGAGGAGAGGTGCCGCCCATGATGAGGTCGGACAAATGTTTCAACTGCCATGCCGGCAATGCCACCCGGCGGGTGCCCGGCCTGATCGCCGAATCCCTCTTGCCCATGCTCAGCGGAGCCAGCCTGGAGACCTACCGCCGCGATGAGCAGGGACACCAGATCCCCCTGGAGAAACGCTTTGGCGGCTGGCACCTCACAGGCCAGCACCACCTCAAGGACAACCTTGCCAACATGATGGGCCGCACCAGTTCCTCGCGCGGCTTTGAAAAGACCCGGATCGAGCCCGGCCAGATGTCCGATCTGGGCCTGCACCTGCTGCCCACCAGCGACATCCTGCCCCATCTGGTGCATGAGCACCAGATCGGCTTTGAAAACCGCGTCTTCCATGCCGCTTACGTCATGCGCCAGCTCCTGGCTGAAGGGCGCGGCAGCCTGCCCATGAAGGCCAAGCCGGAGATGGAAGAATTGGCGGAAGAGCTGGCCCGGTACGTCCTTTTTGCCGATGAGGCCAAGATGCCTCCCGATGGCATCGAGGGCGACCCGGAATTCATCCGAGAATTTCTGCGTAACAAAAAGCCCGTCAACGCCGGTCCCTCCCTGAAGGACTTTGACCTCCGGAACCGCATCTTCAAATACCGCTGCAGCTACATGCTGTACACCGACTCCTGGCAAAAGCTGCCCTCCATGCTCCGGGAGCGCGTCTATTTCAAAATGGCCGAGGGCCTGCGTGATCAAAATCCCAACCCCGCCTATGCACACCTCCCGCCCGAAGAGAAACGTGCCATCCGCGCCATTCTGAAAGAAACCCTGCCCGGTCTGCCTGCCTGGTGGCGCTAACGTGACGATTCCGTGCACGATTCAACGTTTCGCTTCGTTATGAAAACAAATCACCCTGACCGGGAATAAATTTCCAGGCCTTGCGTCTGAAAGCTGTGCACGACAGCCCTCTTCTGGAGGAATCCGTGCAATTGACCAAACCGATAAAACTAACCAACGAACATCCTATGAAGAAACTGCTCGCACTCGCACTCTCCCTCATCGCCGCCTCCGCCATGGCCGCTGAGTATCCGGACATCAGCATCTCCGACCTGAAGACCGCCATCGCTGAGAAGAAAGTCACTGTCATTGATGTCAATGGCTCCGACTCCTTCACGGCAGGCCGCGTGCCAACCGCAGTGGACTTCGAAGCCAAAGGTGGCGAACTCGAAAAAGTCCTTCCTGCTGACAAAAACGCCCTCGTCGTCGCTTATTGTGGCGGCCCTAGCTGCAACGCCTACAAGGCTGCTGCCAAGAAGGCCACCGCCCTGGGCTACACCAACGTGAAGCACCTTTCCGCTGGCATCTCCGGCTGGAAAAGGGCTGGCGAAACCCTGGAGAAGTAATTCTCTGAACTGATTCACGCCGGGGTGCTGGACAAACCAGCATCCCGGCGTTTTTATATCCCCTTCATCTCTGACCCTCATGAAAAAATTTCTTCTCGCCCTTTCTCTTCTCGCCACGGCCGCCCTTAACGCAGCAGATGCCCCCAAGGCCGTCACCTATGAAGGCCAGATCACCGGCGTCGTCTGCGCTTCCTGCAAAGCCCACATCACCGCAGCCCTGAGCCAGAAACTCACCGACGTCGTCAGTGTGGATGTGAAGGCAGGCGAGACACCTGACACGCAGAAGCTCATCGTCGTGGCCCACAATGAGAGCATCACCAAAGAAACTGCCACCGAGGCCCTGGGCACCTACGCAAAGAACTACCAGATCCTCAGCCTGGCGAAAAAGTAAGCGCCGACTTGCATCACCTTTGAAAGGGCCGCTCCTTCAGCGGCCCTTTTTGTTAGACCGCTTTCAATCAGAGACTCTGGGCCTGCGGGCTTTATTCGCCAGCACCGCTCACTGCCCAGACGGGCGAGTCCTGCTGCCGTATTGGATCATCGCACCGGCACCGCCTGAAAAGGCACCACCGAGCCGCGGGGCCACTTCGGTTTCCGGCAGCAGCCAGACGCGCTGCTTGCCTCTCGCTGCCCGCAGGCGCAGCCAGAAGCGGATGCCACCGTAGATGCCCACAGCCGCAGCCAGGGAGAGCAGACTGGTGACTGCCGCCATGAGGAGGCTGCCTCCAAGGCTGGCATCACCCGAACTTTTGACAGCACCGGGTGGCGAGGTCACCACCTCCGTCAGTCCCGGCACCGCCGCCAGGGCGGCACTGCTGGCTGGAGGCAAGGATTTCTCCAACCAAAACAGACGGGTGGAAAGACGGACGGCAAACCGCTGCAACTGCTGCTCCGCATCATTCACCTGCATCGCATCCTGGATGCAGTCCTCGGCCATCTCCGTCATGCTGGCCAGCGAGCTGGTCTGGCTGATGAGAGGGCTGACCATGAAACGTGCCCGCCATGGTTCGCCCAGAGGGTAGATGGCCAGGCAAATTTCGCGCTGGCTGCGCAGCCTCGCGATGAGCGGATTCAGCAGCGCGGTGGAAGCCAGCTTTTGGTCACGGTCCAGCACCAGAATGTAAAGGCGGATGCGGCATTCCGTCGAATGGAACTGCAACAGCCGTTCCAGATCCAGCATCGGCATTTCAGTGACCAAGGACTGCGGATTGATGAGGTATTCGTTGACCGGTACCTGCCTCAGGGATTCCAGCACGGAAGTCGGCACATCGCGGAGAGCCAAGCTGGGAGTGGGGTGATGGAGAGTCGGTTCCTGAGGTGTGTGAAGAAGACCTCCACGCAAAAATAGCGACAGGTCATGGGAACTGAGGCCCGAATCATCCACCATCAGCCGAGGCGACTTCAGAGGACCTGAGCCTTCCAGAAAAAAACCATCCACACTGTCAGAGGCCCCGTTTTCGGGAAGCAAATCCGAAAACTGGCTCCCAGGGGTCAGCACCGGAGACTCCCAGGCCTGCCCATCCCAAGTCGGCAGCGGTGGTTCATCCGCAGCCGCCAACAGGCTGCTGGAAAGCAACAGAATGGAGACTGCCGACAAGCAGCAGAACGCCCATGCTGTTAAAAAGGCCTTCATGCGTAGATCAGTGCTTGGTCATCGGTCGGGAGGGGCGATGCGCGTTTCGCAAAGTTTGCAGGCCCAGTCCGCTCAAATCGGTCGGGCTGGAAATCATGCCCCCATCCGGCGAAGCGGATCTGGCGGACTGACTCAACTTTTTCCCAAACAAGGCCACCGCACGTTCCACCGCCGGACCGTAACGGCGACGGATGAGAGGACCCCGAATTTGCTCGAGAAGAAGAGCCGCCTCCGTTTCACTGACATAAGGTTCCAGGGCATAACCTAAGGTCAGAGCAGCAATGCCACGCTGGCTGTCAATCACCAGAGCGCAGCCGAAATCGTTGCGTTTGGCGATCTGCTGGGTGTGAAAAGCCCCATGGTTGATCAGCCAAAACCCAAGGTCCCGGGCGGTGATCATCGCGGGCAGCACACCCAGATAGACGGCGAAAAAGCACTGTGGAAAACTGCGCTCAAAATCGTCCAGCACCACCTCCAGGTGACGTTGTTCCCTGAGGCTGAGGGCATTGGAATTGTCCGTGAGGCGCTCCAGGCGCACCCACTCAGAACCAAGGTATGACCGAATGGCCGTGGCGCTGAATCGACATTGATGACATTCATCCGCATCGGATGCCAGGGGGGCCGAGCAATGTGGACAATTCATACTTTCAATAAAATCTAAAATTCAACTTCAGCAATATAATTCTCTTTAGAGTTAGATTGTTCACGAAAAAAGTGTTTACACCCTATCAACGCTGTGATTGAAATCTCTTTGGACATGGTCCGTTTATTGCGCTGAGCCGTTTCGACCCATACCCCCCAGCACCGCCTATCATGAGACAATACCATTTATTCACCCTGGCAGCCCTGGCTTCCCTGACTTTGCAAACCCAGGCCAAGTGGAGCAGACTGCCTTCTGTGGATGAGAAACCAGTGAGCATCGCAGGGATTCTCGCTGGCACTACCGTCCACGACTCCAAAGGTCTGAATCCGGCCAACGCCCTGCTGATGGGCGATCCCGTGAAGCCAGTGAACCTCGCCGCCGGCAAGAGCGAAGCGATCCTCAAGTTCGCCAAGCAGTCTGTGGTCAAGAACGTTTCGTTCGTGAACGATGGCATCGAAGGCAAGGTCGCCCTCTCCACCAGCACAGACGGCAACGCCTGGAGCCCTGTGGACAACGAAGTTTTCTCGGCATCTGACCGTCTGATCAAACTGGATGGTGGTGCTGCCCAGGGCCGCTTCCTGAGAATGCAGTTCGACCTCGTCCGGGGTGGCGTGATCCGCAGCTTCCAGGCCATCGGCACCAGCACGGATGCCAACTACACCGTCAGCCAAAACGCCGACGGCACCGGAGCTCCGGTGAACTTTGCCGCCGGCATCGGTGGTGGTCGTCTTCTTTACATCAGCCCTGAGCTTTTCGGTTCCCGCAACGATGCGGTGAAGAGCAGCGTTCTGGAGTTCCCAGAGTCTGACGAAAAATATCGCACGGCGGTTTACGATCTGGGCCAGGTGCGCACGCTGAATGAGTTCGGCTCCGTCCACTCTCCACGTCCGGTTCGTTTTTCCGTCTATGCCTTCGACAGCCTGCCTGAAAAGGAAGACTGGCGCGGTCGCCTGGCTTTTGACCCCACCGTGTTTGATGCCGCAGAGCCTGTGGCCAAGGCTGAAGACACCTCCGGCTCCGGCTTCGTGAAAGCCAAGCCCGGCAAAGCCATCAAGTCCCGCTACATCGCCCTGCGCTGGGAGCCTGACTTCAACCCACCTGCCTTCACTTCCTACTCGGTCTCCATCACTGGTGCAGCCAACGTGACCTTCAGCGGCCCTGGTGTGACGGTGAAAACCACCACCAATGCCGAAGGTGATCAGGTGACCACCGTGGAAGCCGACGGCCAGACCAACCTCACCATCACGGTGGATGCCAATGGCAATGTCACCGTGACCGGCAGCGACGCAGGCCCTGGAGCCAGCGGCCCGTCCGTGGACGTCAATGGCGAAAACACGGCTGAATCAGGGGAGGCACCGACGATCAATGGAGTCACCATTGGAGCACCGAGTGCCAATGGAATGGGTCTCGGTGGCGGCATTTCCCAGGGACCTCGACCGGCCAATCCTGCGAGCGGAGGCAACTAAGCCCTCGCAAATTTATTAGCATTTGAAGAATGCGGAGCCCTCATCGGCTCCGCATTTTTTATGCATCCTGACCTGCCTCCGGCAGAATGCGTACAGAACTGAGGAAAGACGGTCTATCAATGATCTTGGCAAACGCCTGAGACGTTCTTTAATCACATCAGCTATGAACACCTCCGTTTACGACTCTCCTGTGTTTCACATGGCCTGCCATCAATTTGATCTGGTGGCTGATTTCCTCGAAATCCCGGACGGCCTTCGAGACCGATTGAAGATGCCCCGCCGGGCACTAACGGTTTCCATCCCCGTCCGTCGCGATGATGGCAGCACCACCGTCTTTACCGGCTACCGCGTGCAGCACCATCTGACCCTGGGACCAACCAAAGGCGGCATCCGCTTTCATCCCGATGTGACCATGGGAGAGGTGGCGGCACTGGCCATGTGGATGAGTTGGAAATGCGCCCTGACAGGCCTGCCATACGGAGGCGCCAAAGGAGGTGTCTGCTGTGATCCCAGCCAGCTCTCCGCCGGTGAACTGGAAAGGCTGACCCGCCGCTACACGCAGGAACTGATCCCTTTCATCGGCCCTCAATTGGACGTGCCCGCTCCTGACATGGGAACCAATGAGCAGGTGATGGCCTGGATCATGGACACCTATTCCCTTCAGATTGGCCACTGTGTGCCTGGGGTGGTCACAGGCAAGCCTGTAGGCCTGGGCGGCTCACTGGGACGGCGCGAGTCCACGGGACGCGGCGTGGCCTACCTGATCTCCCGGGCCATGGACACCCTCGGCATGCGGGCCGAAGGAGCCACCGCTGTGATTCAGGGATATGGAAATGTCGGCTCTGTCGCGGCCACCTCATTGGCCAAACAAGGCGTGAAGATCCTGGCCGTCAGCGATGCCTACGGCGGCATCCACAACTCAGCCGGGCTGGATCTCACCGCCCTCAATGACCATGTGGCAAAGACCCGGAGCGTCGTCGGCTTCCCTGGGGCTGAGCCCGTGACCAATTCGGAACTCCTGCTCATCCCCTGCGATATCCTCATCCCCGCAGCCTTGGAGCGACAGATCACCGGTGAAAATGCCGCCAAGATCCAATGTCGGATTCTGGCAGAGGGGGCCAATGGGCCGACCACCCCTGAAGCCGACCTCATCCTGGAACAGCGACCGGAGATCTTCCTGATCCCAGACATCCTCTGCAATAGCGGCGGCGTGATCGTTTCCTACTTTGAGTGGGTGCAGGATCTCCAGAGCTTTTTCTGGGGCGAGGGCGAGGTGATGGACAAGCTGTTCCGCATTCTGGAACAGTCCTTCACCCAGACCTTGCAGTTTCATCGCAAGCGCCAGGTTTCCATGCGCTTTGCGGCACTCAGCCTCGGCATCAAGCGGGTCTGGGAGGCCAAACAGACACGCGGACTGTATCCTTGATGGCTAGGGTGGACTGGAGGGCCAAAAAAGGCCCTCCATCTGCCATCATC
>DMMK01000075.1 GCA_003453085.1 Verrucomicrobiales bacterium | reverse complement strand
TCTCTGCACATGTCGTACACCTTCCCTCGCTCCACCGACCTCTTTGCCCGCGCCCAAAAAAGCATCGCTGGCGGCATCAACAGTGGCATTCGGAAAATGGAGGTGCCCGTTCCCCTCTATTTTGATCATGGTCAGGGCAGCCGACTTTGGGATGTGGATGGCAATGAATACATTGATTTTCAAACCGGCCAGGGAGCTCTCCTCTATGGCCACGCCCCCGCTGGCATGGCCGAAGCCATCGGCGCACAGGCCAAAAAAGGCACACACTGGGCTGCCCAATGTGAACTGGAAATCGAGGTGGCCGAACGGCTGCAAAAAATGATCCCTGGCGCTGAACGCGTGCGTTTCAACAACTCCGCCACCGAAGTGGTGCTGGCAGCCTTTCGTCTCGCCCGCGCCCACACAGGAAGAAAGCTGATCCTCAAATTCGAAGGCCACTATCATGGATGGGCCGATGAAGGGCTGGTGGGCTTTGCCCCGCCGCCCGACAAATGGGGCACGGAAGACGAACCGACCCGTCTGCACCCCAGCCAGGGCGTGATCCCCGAAGTGCTCGACCAATTTGTCGTCGCACGCTGGAATGATCCGGAGCATCTGCGCCGCCGGGTGGACCAGTACCGCGGCCAGATCGCCGCCATCGTTTTCGAGCCTGTGCTGTGCAACACCAGTTGCATGGAGCCTGTCCAGGGGCTGCTGCAAACCATCCGCGAGCTGTGCGACCGCGACGGCATGATGATGATCGCGGATGAAACCATCACCGGATTCCGTTTTGGCGCAGGCTGTGCCCAGACACACTACGGCGTGGTGCCGGATCTGACCATCCTGGGCAAGGCCATCGGTGGTGGTGTGCCGTTCGCGGCGCTGGCCGGGAAGAAGGCGGCCATGCAAAAGATCATCGATGGCAGCGTGGTGCATGCAGGCACGCTGAATGGCAATCCTCTCTGTCTGGCCGCCAGCAAGTGGTGCTTGGATCATGTGCTTTCGTTGGGCGCGGCCCATCCTCGGAATGCCACGGAACTGGGCCTGCAGCTCATGACGGGACTGCGCCGCCTGGCGGACCGTTTTGGCATCCCGCTTTGTCCGCAGGGACCAGGCTGCGTCTTTCATTCGGTGATGCTGAAGGCGGGCACCGCAGAAGGCCCCATCGTGGACTATCGCGATTATGCAAAACGTCAGGATGCCCCGCGCTGGGCGCACCTGCGTCGCTGCCTGCTGGAAGATGGTGTGCGTGCCATTGAGCGCGGTCTTTGGTTCGTCAGTCTGGCCCATCGTGAGACCGATGTGGAGGAGGCATTGGAAAAGGCGGCGCGTAGTTTCGAACGGCATGCCGCCGAATGGAAGGCGGACTGAAATCGGGGCTGTCGCCCAATCACGATCTATAAACTCATGATCATTGACTGTCACAACCACATCGGGGCGGACATGCTTTTCTACCTGCACGGAGATTTCCCCTATGCCCAGCAACTGGTGGACATGGCACAGACCGGAGGTGCCTTGGGCATCACTCATTGGATTGTCTTCCCCTTTGTCTCGTATGCGGCCATGGACGTCACCCAGTTCCGGTCGGGCGGCATCGCCTTTGGCAAGGGGCTGGAGGCTGTCCCCTATGCCTTCGAGAACCGCCGGCTGCTGGAGGAGTGCTACCGTCTCTTTCCTGAGTTGGGGCGCAAAACGCTGCCCTTTGTGATGGTGGACCCGATGCGCCAAACGGATGCCCAGGCTGCCGAACTGGTGAAATTGCGGGCCGAGTATCGGCTGCATGGCATCAAGATCCAGAGCACCATCATTCAGGCCGATATCAAACGCCTCGCCCATGAAGGGCGTGTTTTTCTCGATCTCGCCCGCGAATGGGATGTGCCCTTTCTCATTCACAGCAGCGTGGCGGAAAGCGATCTCTGGGCTCAGGCTCATGACATTCTGGACCTGGCGGAGGCGAACCCGGATATTCGCTTTTGTGCGGCCCATTCCTGCCGTTTTGATCGCGAGTGCCTGGATCGTGTGAATGAACTGCCTAACGCCTGGTTTGACAATTCCGCCCACTGCATTCATTGCGAAGGGGCCGTCGGTGACAAACCCTTCATTGCTCCCAAAGCGCGCCGTTTTGACAGTGATTACAGCGATCCTGCGCGCGTCATCGCCGACCTCGCCACCGCCTACCCGGACAAGTTCATGTGGGGCAGTGACTCGCCTTTCTACAGCTATGCGGCCGAGATTCATCATGAATTGGTGAAGCTGATCAGCACCTACAAAATCGAGGTGGCCGCCCTGCGTGCCAGCCCGCAGGAGGTAGTCCGGCGCATTGCCGCCACCAACACCCTTCGTTTCCTCAAGCTGCCCGATGAAAGCATTCTCTCTTGAGGGCCGGAAGGCTCTAGTCACCGGCTCTTCGCAGGGCATTGGACTGGCCATTGCGCAGGGCCTGCATGAGGCTGGGGCAATGGTAGTTTGCCATGGGCTGGAGGAGCGACCCGCTGCCCTACCAGCAGACTTTTTCTACCTGCGGGAGGACCTTTGTCTGGAAAGCGCTCCTGCATCTCTTCTGCGCGGGGCGGTGGCTGAAGAGCCAGGATTGGACGCCCTCGTGTGCAATGCGGGCGGCTTTTTTGATGTGCCTTTTTGGGAAATGAGTGAGGTGCTGTGGGAGCGCACCATGCATCTGAATCTCCGGGCGGTTTTCTTCCTGGTACAGGCCTTTGCCAGATATCGCGCAGACCAGGGGGGTGATGGCAGTGTGGTCATCGTCACCTCCACCAACGGGTTTCAGGCGGAGTCCGACAGCGTGGCCTATGATACCAGCAAAGGCGGGCTGGTCATGATGATACGCTCACTGGCTGTCGCCCTTGCTCCACAGCGGATCCGGGTCAATGGCCTTGCGCCAGGTCTCATCCGCACTCCTCTGACCAAGGCATGGCTGGACAGTCCCGGCCATCCCATGCGGCAGCACTACGAGAAAAAGATCCTGCTCGGT
>DMMK01000613.1 GCA_003453085.1 Verrucomicrobiales bacterium | reverse complement strand
CGGCGTCGGCTTATGCCCAGCAGCCTTCTGGTTACAGCTATCCCCCGCCTCCTGGGTATGGCGCGCAGCCGCAGTATTCAGCCCCGCAGTACCCTGCCCAGGCTCCGGCGTATCCGCAGCAGGGTTACCCTCAGCCAGGGTATTCGCAGCCTTCCTATCCCCCACAGGGCTATGCCCAGCCGCAGACGGAATACGTGAGCCCGGTGCAGTTCCTGCCGACGTTTGGCCGCAAGTTTGGCGACATGTTCCGCCGCGTGTTTTATGGCGATGGACCTTCGGAAGATTACCAGGCCCCGCAGGCTTATCCGCCACCCGGCGGTTACCCGCAGCAGGGAGGCCGCAGCCTGGATAACGCACCGCCGTCTTACCAAAGCCAGTATGGCCAACCGCAGCCCGGCTATACCACGCCGCCACCACGTTATCAGGAACAGCCGCGTTATCAGCAGGAGCAGCCGCGCTACCAGCAGCCGCCAGCCCCCCAGCCGGGCGTGCCGCAGTATCAGACACCGCCAGCACCGCAGCGCCAGGCCACTCAGCCCGCCCCGCAGGCAGGCAGCCGCATGGGCAGCACACCACCCCCACGCACTTCCCTGAAGTCGAAGTCCGCCCAGACACCGGCCAAGAAATACACGCCGCCGACGATGAGCCGGAAGCCGAAGCCTGCCGTGGAAGAGATGCCACCACCCGTGGTGGAGAAGAAGAGCAGCCCAGGCGCAACGGAGAAAGAATATTACCCGCTACCTGGTGCCAAGCCCAAGTCAGAAACCGCCCAGTCCACCCCGCCCAGCAAGTCCACACCAGACAAGGCCCCGGTGGGCGCGGGCAACAGTGGCTCCTTCCTCAAAGGCAAGCGCGCCAGCAAGCCGGGGCGTGTCATCAGTCCCTATGCGCCTTATCAGGAACTGGATGTGACGGGCCTGAGCAGCGGCTCCCTGGCGCTGGACCCGACCACACAAAAGGTCTTTGAGGTGCCGTAAACGCGGTAACAAGATTTCACCCGCCCATCTTCACGGATTGGGCGGGTGCTCATCCAAGGGTGTCTTCGATGAAGACACCCTTTTTTTGTTTTGAAGTTCTTTTTGTTAGGTGCGCCTGAGCGAATGAAGACCACGTGGCGACCTGTTTAATCCTCGTATTCGACCTCAGCCTCACCAGGATATTCGGATAAATACAGAGACATGCCCAAGTCAGCCATGGACCGCATCATTTCGGGTGCGATGGCCGCACCTCCTCCAGTCGCGTTACGGCGAATTATGAACCCAATGTCGGCCACGTACTTGCCAGGCTGAAGTTTGGGCTGGGATGCTGCGAGCCACTCTTCCAGTGTGTTTACCTGTTCAGGAAGGTTCCAAATGTCGCCACAGATCTGGTCAATTGTTCCGACAGAGGTGTCCTCTGAGTAAATGTGGATAGGCATGCTGTGTGCAGTCGAGAATAAATCCAGAACCCAGCCTCACGGGTGAGTGAGGCTGGGACTGTTTAAACCACCGAAACAAGGCCGCTGCATCAGCGGGCCTTGAGGAGATCGCGGATCTCTTTGAGCAACTGCACATCTTCCGGGACCGGAGGCGGTGCGGCGGGTTCGGCAGGCTTGGCGCGGAGGGCGCGGATCTTGTTGATCGGCTTCACAAAGATGAAGAAGACGACGGCGGCCAGGAGCAGAAAGTTCAGCACGCCATTGCCCAGGTCCCACACACCCTGGATGAAGGAAGGCCAGGCGTCGTTGCCTTTGACCATTTCAACGACGGGTCCGATGACGCCTTTGACGACGCCATCCACCAGCTTGCCGAAGGCGCCGCCGATGACCACGCCGACGGCGAGATCCACGATGCTGCCGCGCATGACGAACTCTTTGAATTCATTGACGATGCTCATGATAGTAGTGTGTTGGTTTGCTGCTTCAGGATTCGACCTGATGGATGATAAAATGACCAGCCAAATCTTTGCCAAGGTGGGAAGGATTCGTCTCCATGTGCATGCGGCGCATGACTTCCAGGGGTCTTTTTTCCAAAGTCACGCGGAGCTGGTGCTGGCCTTCGGTGTACACCTCGGTCTCGGTCCAGCGAGGAGCATGGCGGAAGACGGCCTGGGAAGGGGAGTAGAGGGCGAGACGGCCGATGTTTTCATCGATCAGCTCGGACTGGGCCTTACCGGTGAGATGGCAGACGGCGACATGGCAGCCCAGCTCGATGGCGCGGGCTGAGGCACAGCGGTCCACGCGCTCCACACCGAGGATGCTTTCGGTGGCGCTGGGGCAGAGGATGAGGTCCACGCCATCGCCCCGCAGGCGGGCGGAGATCTCGGGAATCTCGATGTCCAGGCAGATGACAACGGCGATGCGGAAGCCTTGAAACTCCCACAGGTAAAGGATGCCCCCGGGGCTGAAGACGCTTTCCCAGGGCGTGAGGTGCAGCTTGTCTTGATGGCTGAGCTGGCCCTGGCAGAGGATGGGGGCGCGATTGAAGATGCGATGGGTATCCGGATCAGCAAAGGGAGCGGTGCCCAGGACGGCGGCCTTGCCTGGCACATCCAGCCGCTGGCGGAGGCTGGGCAGAAGCGTGTGCCAAAAAAGCCGCGACAGGGTGTGGTAGTGGCTGGGGTCTTCGCGTTGTTGCGGCATCAGGGCCTCCAGCCC
>DMMK01000262.1 GCA_003453085.1 Verrucomicrobiales bacterium | reverse complement strand
TCCCCAAGCATCCGCTCCGCCATGGGCGGAGCGGATGCTTGGGGAATTGATCGAGCAGGGGAGAACGGATCATGGTCCGCATGAGGTGTTCATTCAACATCGTCTGGGTTTTGTGGCTGCTGCGGTGCCTTCCATCCTCATCTGGGTGCGCACCAAGCATAGCGCGGAGGCATTTGACCTGTGCCGCTGGTATCTTAAGGAAATCAAAACGCGTGTGCCCATCTGGAAAAAGCCCGTGTATGAAGAAAGCTGATTCGGTGGATTGACCAAGCTGATGGTCAATGGAGCCAAAAAGGTTTCATTGAATTTTCATAGCCTTTAAAGCGACTCGAAATAAACGCGGTGGGTAGGAAAAATACCAGCTTTGAGAAGGCATGCCTCTTGTTACATTTACGGACGTATGCCGCCTGCTTTTCTGAAACATCCGTTCCTGTCTCTGGCCTGCATGAGCCTGCTGCTGGCGGGTTGCCAGCTTCCGGAAGATGGGGGCGGTGTGACGGTGAGGCGGGCGCAGGCGGCCAATGGTGCAGAACTTTACTCCGGTGGTAGCGCCCTCAATGTGCCCATGCGGGCCTCGGAGATCAACCAAGTGGCCAGGATGCTCGCGGGTATGGAAGCTTCGAGCGGTGGGCCCCGCGATGCCTATTCCTGGCCTTACCACCAAAAGCAGATGGATGCCCTGTGGCGGCGGTACGATGAGGGCAGAGGCCTGAAGATCCGTGCCTGGGCCGGGCGGGAAATCTCGGACCTGCAAAGATATCGCAGCGTGTTTTACCCCTTCAGCGGGCCTGACTTTCTCTATGCCCAGGACCTTTTCCCCTCGGCGGAGACTTACATTCTCTGCGGGCTGGAATCAGCGGAGCCGCTGCCTGATTTTCGCAGCCTGACGGCGGGAGAAGTGGCCATTGGCCTGAATGGACTGCGGCAGAGCCTGGATGGCATCGTCAACGCGGGGTATTTTGTCACCACAGACATGCGCAGTGACTTCCAGTCCACCCGTCTGCGGGGCACACTTCCCATCTTGCTGGTGTTTCTCGCCCGGTCCGGCGCCCAGGTGGAAAGTGTGGATGTGGTGCAGTTGGATGCTTCCGGCACTCCTGTTTTGGCGGCTGTGACCAGTGGATCGGCCCCCGGGCTGATGATTCGGTTTCGAAACGGCATGGGGGGGCTGAAGCGGCTGTTTTATTTCCGTCAGGACCTCTCCAATGGCAGCACTAGGCTCGGCGGCCCATTCCTTACCTTTGTGGCCAAGCAGGGCACCCCGCCAGCGATGGTGAAAAGTGCCTCGTACCTGATGCACAACAGTGATTTTTCAAACATCCGCCAATACCTGCTGCGCTCCACGCCCGGCATCGTCCAGGATCCATCCGGGGTACCATATCGGGATTTGGTGGGTGCGGGGCTTTCGGTGGATCTTTATGGCCGTTATCAAGGCACGCTGGATATTTTCAGCCAGCAGCAGCCGGATCTCATGGCGGCCTACGGCAATGGGCAGCACCGGGTGCAGGCGCTAGATTTCGGGTATGGATACCTTTATCGGGCCTCCACCACCAGCATCATGGTGGCGCGGCGACGGTGAAAAAAGCCGCCAGGAACATTTCCAGAATTTTACCATTGGCTGATTGCCCTTGTGGTGGGGAATGTTAGCTTTCCATCTCTGCGCCGTTGTGGCGCGTATAGCATTCAGTTCTTATGCAATGGCTTTCCTCTCTTGGCACCGTCGGTGAAGTGCTCCGCATCATCATCCTCATTTTTGAGGTGTTGCTGGTCTTCAATCTCATGATTCTCGTCCACGAGTGGGGGCATTTCCTCGCTGCCCGTTGGCGTGGGCTGAAGGTGGAGGCTTTTCAGATTTGGTTTGGTAAGCCGCTGTGGAAAAAGACCATCAATGGCGTGCAATACGGCCTGGGCAGCATCCCAGCAGGTGGTTTTGTGAAGCTGCCGCAGATGGCCCCGATGGGGGCTATCGAAGGGGAATCTTCCTCTGAAGAGCCTCTGCCGCCAATCACGCCGATGGATAAGATCATCGTTGCCTTTGCCGGTCCTCTGTTCAGCTTTGGCCTGGCCTGTCTTTTCGCCCTGCTGGTGAGCGTGCTGGGCAAACCTCAGTCGGAGCCATTTGTAACAACCACCATCGGCTACGTGGCCAAAGACAGCCCGGCAGCTACGGCGGGCCTGAAACCGGGCGATGTGATTCAGACCATTGATGGCCAGCCCATCCGCCGGTTTGAAGGCTTTGTGGACAGCGTGCGCTGGGGCGTTATTGCCAGCGAAGGCAGCGAGATCCAGTTCCAAGTGGATCGTCCCGGTGAAGGGGTGAAAACCGTGGCCGTGGCGGCGAAGTGGCCGGACCCCGACAAGAAACCCAGCTCCTGGTGGATGAGCATTTTCGAGCGGCCTGTCCTGCGTGAAGTCGGCATCATGGGCAAGGAAACGCCCATGGTGGGCAAGGTTCAGGTAAACAGTCCGGCTGCTGATGCAGGGCTACAGCCGAATGATGAGCTGCTGAGTGTGGACGGGCAGCCCCTTTTCAGCCGCATCTGGTTTGCCGAATACCTGGAAACCAAGCCTGGGCAGCCCGTGCAGGTGATCGTTCGCCGCAAGGACAAGGCCACCATGACAAGCAGCGAACTGCCTGTGACACTGACACCCCGCGTGCCAGATCAGCGGCCGCCGGAATACAATCGCCCGATGGTCGGCATCGAATGGCATGCCACAGGCGAGCGCAAGCTGGCCTATCCTCCCGTTTCTGAGCAGGTCTCTGATGCTGCACGCAGCATGTTCAGCATGATCGGCAAGCTGGTCTCTGGAAATTCGGACATCAGCCCCGCGCATATGAGCGGTCCTGTGGGCATCGGTCGGGTGTACTACAACCTTCTTCAGGATCCCGCTGCCCTGTTGCAGATCCTCTGGTTCAGCGTGGTTCTGAACATCAACCTCGCCATCATGAACATGCTGCCTTTCCCTGTGCTGGACGGTGGCCACATCACCATGGCCATCGCTGAGGGCCTGCGCCGCAAGCCGTTGCATTCCCGGGCCATCGAGTGGGTGCAGACCGCCTGTGCCCTGATGCTGTTCGGTTTCATCTTCTTCGTCACCTTCAAGGATCTGGGCGACATCTTCATCGGCGGGAGCAAAAAGAAGGCCCCCTCCATCGAGCTGAAATGGCTGCCAGAAGGCCAGCGTCCGGCTGCGAAGTGACCTTGTTCCCGTTTGCACAGACGCCAGCTTGGAGTTTGGTGTCCACCCACCTCCGATGACTGCCACCAGCCTGCTCCGTTATTGCCCCGACCTCTACCATTATCAGCGCCGAGAAACGCGCTTGGTCACGGTGGGAAATGTAGGCATTGGCGGCGGCAACCCGATCCGGGTGCAGTCCATGCTGACGAGCGATACGCGCGATGCGGAGGCCTGCATCCAGCAGGCCCTGGAACTGGCGGCGGTGGGCTGCGAGATCGTGCGTGTCACGGCGCAGACCCGTGTCATTGCGGAAAACCTCCAGCACATTCGCGATGGCCTGCGTGCGGCTGGGTGCGATGTGCCCTTGGTGGCCGACATTCATTTCAAGCCCGATGCCGCCATGGAGGCCGTCAAATGGGTGGAAAAAGTCCGCGTCAATCCGGGCAACTACGCTGACAAAAAGAAATTTGCCGTGAAGGAATACACGGACGAACAATATGCCGAGGAAGTGGCCTACATGGAGGCGCAGTTCGTCCCGCTGGTGGAAGAGTGCAAACGGCTGGGCCGCGCCATGCGCATCGGCACCAATCATGGCAGTCTGAGTGACCGCATCATGAACCGCCATGGCGACAC
>DMMK01000760.1 GCA_003453085.1 Verrucomicrobiales bacterium | reverse complement strand
CCGGCGATCTGTTCGATGGTGAACTGGTCAAACGGCATGTCCTTGTTTAAGGCCTCCACCACCCAGTCCCGGTAACCCCAGACCTCGCGCAGGTCATCTCGCTGAAAGCCATGCGAATCCGCATACCGGGCCAGATCCAGCCAATGACGGGCCCACTTGACCCCAAATTCTGGCGATGCCAGCAGGTGGTCCACCAGCTTTTCATAGGTGTCCTCCGGCAGAGTTTTCAGACGGAGATCTGGAAGAAAGCGGGCCAGGTCTTCCTCGGTGGGCGGTAGGCCTGTGAGATCCAGAAACAGCCGCCGCACCAAGGTGTGCGCCGGAGCTTCAGGCGCAGGATTCAACCCAGCCCCTTTCAGCTTCACGGCCACAAAAGCATCCACCGGATGGATCTTATCTTTCTGAACACTCGGCACCTTCGGCTTCACAGGAGGCACGTAGGCCCAATGCCGGGCCGTCGTGACCGTCTCGGGCCACACGGCCCCAGCGGCGATCCATTCGCGCAGCCCTTGGATTTCCTTCGCGGTCAGCGCGTTTCCGCGTCTGGGCATGGCCTGCTTGTC
This sequence comes from Verrucomicrobiales bacterium, assembly GCA_003453085.1. Taxonomy (GTDB): domain Bacteria; phylum Verrucomicrobiota; class Verrucomicrobiia; order Verrucomicrobiales; family Verrucomicrobiaceae; genus Prosthecobacter. The sequence continues at coordinate 3,176 of DMMK01000760.1, read as the reverse complement.
AGACCGCGGCAGGGAGACCCGGCGCAGCAGTTCGCTGGCCTCGGGCTGGCCGGGCACGATGACGGCCCCATGCTCGCCCCCTTTCAGTGCCGCGGTCTTCTCATGCAGGCGCAGGCCCGCCTTGGCCACCTCGCTGCCGTGGCATTCAAAGCAGGCGCGCTGCAGCACCGGCAGCACCTCCTGGGCAAAGTCCAGCGCCAGGGCTGGATAAGCCAGGAGGCAGAAAGAAAGCAGCAGACGGTTCACGGCCTCTCAGAACGATGACGGCCCGCCCCAGCTTTCCATCCTTGCCGGAACTCCCTGCTCAGCCAATGGACTATCCTCGCACATCCGGGAAGATGCCCCCTTGAGCGGCGTATCTAGCCCAGACCTCATGCCCCGGCTTCTTCCCATTTTATGTCTCCTGGCTGTTCTCCCCGAAAAGGAACTGCCCGCAGTGGACTTTTCCCGGCAGATCCGCCCCATCCTCTCGGAGAACTGTTTCTTTTGCCATGGGCCGGATGAAGCCAAGCGCGAAGCCGGCCTGCGGCTGGACGATGAAAAGGCCGCCAAGGCTGACAATGAAGGCGTGCGGGCCATCGTGCCGGGCCAGCCAGACCAAAGCGCCCTGCTTCAACGCATCCTCTCCACCGACAAGGACGAGGTGATGCCCCCGCCCAAACAGCACAAGGTCATCCCTCCGGCACAAGTGGCCCTGCTCAAACAATGGATCCAGGAAGGAGCCAAATGGGGCGGACACTGGAGTTATGAAAAGGTGGTTAGGCCAGCCATCCCCGCATCGTCGGCAGGTGAAGCCCGCACCGTGGATGCCTTTCTGCTGAAGCGGCTGGCCGAGGAAAAACTGGGCTTCCAGTCACAGGCCGACACGGCCACCCTGATCCGTCGCGTGGCCCTGGATCTCACCGGCCTGCCACCCACCCTGGAAGAACTGGAGATCTTCAAAAAGGCCCCTTACGAAAAGATGGTGGACCACTTCCTGGCCAAACCGGCCTATGGCGAGCACTGGGCACGCCAATGGCTGGATCTCGCCCGTTATGCGGACAGTTCCGGCTATCCCAGCGATCAGCCGCGCGAGATCTGGGCCTTCCGGGACTGGGTGGTGCGGTCGCTGAACCAGAACATGCCTTTTGACCAGTTCACCATCGAACAGATCGCCGGCGACCTGCTGCCCAACCCCACCGATGACCAGCTCATCGCCACCGCCTTTCACCGCAATACGATGACCCAAAACGAAGGCGGCACCAGCGATGAGGAATTCCGCATCGCCGCCGTGGTGGACCGCGTGAACACCACCTTTGCCGTCTGGATGGGTACCACCATGGCCTGCGCCCAGTGCCACACGCACAAGTACGATCCCCTGACCCACAAGGAATATTTCCAGGCCTATGCCTTCCTGAATCAAAGCGCCGACGCCGACAAAAAGGACGAAGCCCCTTTCCATGAAATCCTGCCCGCCGAGGTGAAGCAGCAACGCCAGCAGTGGAAGCAGGAACTCGCCAAGCTGGAGGCCCAGTTTGCCAAAAACCCCGAAGACTGGATGAAGGGCCACGATGCCTGGCTGGCGACCAAGCCTGCCCTCAAGGACAAAAAAGCCGCCGAGGCCCTGGCGGTGGCAGCAGAGAAACGCACTGCTGAACAGAAGAAGACGCTGCAAACCTACTACGTGCGTTTCGTCGCTCCCGAAGCCAAGACGGAACGCGCCCGGCTAAATCTCCTGAACAAGGAATTGAACCGCACCAAACCCATCACTGTGCCCGTGATGCTGGACCTACCGGCCAAGGAACGCCGCAAGACCCACATTCAGCTCCGTGGCAACTGGCAGGCCCTGGGCGAGGAGGTGCAGGAAGGCACACCTGCCATTTTCCCACCCCTGCCCGCAGATGCTCCCCGCAATCGTCTGACATTGGCCCGCTGGCTGGTGAGCCGGGAAAATCCGCTGACCGCCCGTGTGACCGTCAACCGGTTGTGGGAAAGTTTGTTCGGCATCGGCCTGGTGCGCACCAGTGAGGAATTTGGCAGCCAGGGTGAGCTGCCTTTCCATCCGGAGCTGCTGGACTGGCTGGCGACCGAATTCATGGATAAAGGCTGGGACCTGAAACACATGCTGCGGCTCATGGTCACCTCCCAGGCCTATCGCCAGGACTCCCGCAGCAACGCGGAACTCAATGAGCGCGATCCTGAAAACCGCCTGCTGGCCCGGGGACCCCGCTTCCGTGCCACCGGCGAACTGCTGCGCGACCAAGCCCTTGCCGTGAGCGGCCTGCTGAGTGCCAAAATGGGCGGTCCTTCCGTGCGGCCCATGGCCCCGAACATGGGCCTGACTACTGCCTTTGGCCGCAGCAATGACTGGACGCTGAGCGAAGGTGAGGACAAGCACCGCCGCAGCCTCTACACCGAGATGCGCCGCAACAGCCCCTACCCCAGCTTCAGCACCTTCGATGCGCCTAACCGCGAAGTGTGTACCGTCCGCCGGGGCCGCACCAACACCCCGCTCCAGGCCTTCGTCACTCTCAATGACCCCGTCTTCATCGAGGCACATCAGGCCATGGCCCGGCGTCTGGTGAACGTGGATGACAAGATCGCCCTCCTCTACCAGCTCTGCGTTTCCCGCGCCCCCACGACCCACGAGCGCAGCACCCTGCAAAAGCTCCATGATGAAGCCCTGGCCGACTATCGCGCCCACCCGGATGAAGCGGTAAAAATGGCTACGGATCCCCTGGGTCTTGCCCCCAAAGACGCAGACATCGCCGAACTCGCCGCCTGGACCACCGTAGCCAATGTGGTGATGAACCTGGATGAGTTTGTGATGCGGAGATAACCCTGCCCCGACTGTTCCCCATGAATCCCGTCCGCCACGACAGCCTCCAGTTCACCACGCGCCGCACCTTCCTCAGCGGGGCCGGGCAATTCAGCCTGGGGGCGATCGCCCTTCAGGCCCTGCAAGGCACCAGCACGGCGATGCCGGGCACGGACAATCCGATGGCACCGCGCGTCACCCACCATGCGGCCAAGGCCAAACGGGTGATCTACCTGCACATGTCCGGGGCACCTCCGCATCTGGACCTGTTTGATTACAAACCGGAGCTGGTGAAGCACGATGGGCAGAACTGCCCGGACTCCATCCTCAAAGGCCGCACCTTCGCCTTCACCACCGGCGTGCCCAAGCTGATGGGCAC
>DMMK01000761.1 GCA_003453085.1 Verrucomicrobiales bacterium | reverse complement strand
CTGCTCGTCAGGGATACGCCCCCGGATCCAGTAGCCCATGAGGACCGGGATCAGCGTGACCGAGAGTGCCGCAGCTGCGGCCATCGCGTAGGTCTTCGTGAACGCCAGCGGTCCAAACAAGCGGCCTTCCTGTGCTTCCAGCGTAAAAACGGGCACAAAGGACAACGTGATGATGAGCAGCGAGAAGAAAAGCGCAGGCCCAACTTCCTCGGCAGCTTCTGTGATCACTTTCCAGCGTTCTTCCCCCACAAGCTGGCGGTCGGGATGCTTGTGCTGCCAGGCCTCCAGCTTCTTGTGGGCGTTCTCGATCATCACCACAGCTGCATCGACCATGGCGCCCACGGCGATTGCAATCCCGCCCAGGGACATGATGTTGGCGTTGATGCCCTGGTAGCGCATCACCAGAAACGCCGCCATGATCCCCAGCGGCAGAGAAATGATGGCGACCAGCGCAGAACGCAGGTGCCAGAGGAACAAGACACAGACCACCGCCACCACAATGAACTCCTCTACGAGTTTGGTGCTGAGGTTCTGGATCGCCCGCTCGATGAGTGCGCTGCGGTCGTAGGTGGTGACGATCTCCACGCCCTGGGGCAGGCTGCTTTGCAGCTCGCTGAGTTTGGCCTTTACGGCCTGGATCGTTTCCTGGGCGTTCTTGCCAGATCGCAGCACGACCACGCCTCCAGCCACTTCCCCCTCGCCGTCGAGTTCAGCGATGCCGCGCCGCATTTCCGGCCCGATCTGAACGGTGGCGACATCCCCCAGGCGCACAGGCACCCCTGCGCGCGACACCAACGGGATGGCGCGGAAGTCGTCCAGCGTCTTGAGATAGCCGCTGGCGCGCACCATGTACTCGGCGCCGGACAGTTCCAGCACCGATCCCCCCGTTTCCTGGTTGGCATTCATGATGGCCTCGCGCACCTGCCCCTGAGTGAGGCCTTGGGACGCAAGCTTGATGGGGTCGAGCACGACCTGGTACTGCTTGACCATGCCACCGACCGATGCCACCTCGGCCACGTTGGGTAAGCTCTTGAGTTCGAACTTCAGGAACCAGTCCTGCAAGGCGCGAAGCTGGGCCAGGTCGTTTTTGCCGGTGCGATCTACCAGGGCGTACTGGAAGATCCAGCCCACCCCGGTGGCATCTGGGCCCAACGACGACTTGGCCGTAGCGGGTAGTCGTCCCTGCACCTGGTTCATGTACTCCAGCACCCGCGAGCGCGCCCAGTACAGGTCCGTGCCATCCTCGAACAGGATGTAGACGAATGAGTCGCCAAAGAACGAGAAACCTCGCACCGTCTTGGCGCCCGGGACGGACAGCATGGTGGTGGACAGCGGGTATGTGACCTGGTTCTCCACTATCTGCGGTGCTTGGCCGGGATAGGAAGTGCGAATGATGACCTGGACATCCGACAAATCGGGAAGAGCGTCCACGGGGGTGCTGCGCACACCCCACACGCCCCAGGCCGTAAGCATCACGGTCGCCAGCAGAACCAGGAGTCGGTTCGCCACCGACCAGCGGATCAGACGCGCGATCATGGCTTGATCCTTTCCACGGCAGTGATCACGAAGTCCTTGCCTTGCTGCTGGAAGGTGAACTTCACCTGCTGCTCGGGTTTCAGTGCTTTTGCCAGTTCTGGGTTTGCCAACTTGAATGGCATGGTCATGCCGGGCCACTTCAGTTCAGGCACGGCCTCGTGGGTAAGGGTCAGCTCGGTGGGCGTGACCTCATCGACCACCCCTCGCACCGTAAAGCTCTTGGACGCCGGAGCCGCAGAGGCCGAGGAACCCTGTTCAGCGATGGGTTGCGCGCTGCTGCCTGGAGGCAGTGCGGGCATGATGCCTCGCAGGCTGGCTTCCGAGTCGATCAGGAACTGTGCCGAGGCGACCACCTGTTGTCCTGCGGTGAGGCCGCCTTGAATGACGAGGCGGACATCGATTTCCGCGCCGAGTTGGACCTGGACGGGGTGGTACTTGCCGGGGCCATCCACCACGTAGACCAACGCCCTCTTGCCGGTGCGGATCACCGCTTCGCTGGGCACCAGCAGCGCTGGTTGTGTGCGTCCGGCCAGGACGATCTGCCCGGACATGCCCGCCTTCAGGCGCTGGGTGGGGTTGGGAAGCTCCAGGCGCACGCGCACCGTGCGGGTGTCCCGGTTGGCCTCTGGGAGGATGCTCACGACCCGGGCGTTGAGGGTTTCGCCCGGAAACGCGGCCAATCGGACCTGGGCGTCCTGCCCCAGTTGCAAGGGACCGCTTTGCGCTTCAGGAACGGCCGCTTCGATCCAGACGCTGGCCAGGCCGTTTACGCGCACCAGACTGCCCCCCGAAGAGACCGTCATGCCCTGGCGCACCATCAGTTCAGCCACCATGCCGGCCTGCGGGAAGGTCACCGTGTAGCGGCCCTGAGGTTCGCCCGTGCGCTCCACCTGGGCCACGAGCGAGGCAGGCATGCCCAGCAGCGACAGCCGCTGGCGCGCTGCTGTCGTCAGCGACTCGTCCTTGAGCGCCCGGACCGCGAG